>JASHRE010000818.1 GCA_030037515.1 Candidatus Sulfotelmatobacter sp. | reverse complement strand
GGACCGGAATTCGCGTCGAGTTGCGCCATGCGCACCGGATCCTCCGCTCTTTCCGGGCATACGTCGGGCTTTTTATCGGGCATGAATTCGGTATCGACGAAGAGTCCGTGCTCGAGATCATCAATGCCGAGGTCGGCGGCTTCATGAAACGTCACCGCACACAAATGTCCGGTCACTTTCGCGCCGCGTTTATGAGCCGCTTCGATGGCCGCTCCAAGCTCGGCGCGCGTGATAAACATATAGGCCTTGAAATTGTCGACGCCCTGATCGAGCCAGAAATTCACCGTTCGCGTCGTGTCGTCGGGGCCAGTCAGTTGATGCATTTGAATTGCCCACGATCCTTTGCCTTCAAGATATGGCCCGGTGACGTGCATCTTCGGCCCCGGTGTCATTCCCGCGTCGATGGATTTCTTCAGTTCAAGGTCGGTGTAGGGTTCAAGTGCTCCCGTTGTGCGAATCGTGGTCACGCCGCCGGCAAGATACAGACGCGGGAAGCTGTAGGCCATCTCGCCGAAAACAGCATTGCCGACGGGATAAAACATGTGATCATGCATGCCGACCAAACCGGGGATAACGGTTTCGCCCTGAAGGTCGAGAACCCGCGCACCTTTTGGGATGCTTACAGACGAGCTGTTGCCAACGGATTCTATTTTTCCTTCGGCCAGGATCACCGTCTGATCTTCGCGTGCCGGCGCGCCCGTTCCATCGATCACGCGCAGGTGAGTCAGCGCCACAACCGGAGCCTCGACGCTCACGAACTGACGAACTCCAGGCGAAAGCGTCTGGGCAACGGCAACAGAGCACATAGCAATCACAGCGATGGCAAACGCAGTGCGCACGATACCTCCAACGATGAGTGATGGACCGAGGGTAAACCTTCGCATAACGCCACGATTGTACGTGCGATGGGTAGCTGTTGTTAACAGGCCCGACTACGTCAACGGGACACCACGAAGCGCGGGCCGATGGTCCCAACCCTCTCCTGTCCAAAGCTTTTGGATGTTCAGCCCATCTCCAAGACCACGGCCGGCGGCTTTAGAGGGAGCCAATCTGCGGGTTACGAACAGCCGTCAGAAGCCGCAACGTGGCAGCGGTCGTGGAAAGAGCTGGCCGCTCGGGTTCACAACCCAAAGCTGGCTCGGTGATTGGCTACCAGTATTTGCAGGCGTCACGGTGCGACTAGCCGCGCTCCGTAGATGTCCGAGTCGCGGCGATTGAAGCCGATCATAGGATGTCCGCCGTTATCCAGTGCAATGAACACGCACTTGGTTATGCCGGAGTCGATCATGCCTTGAAAGCTGGCAACCGATTCAGACCGACGAGAGACGACGTTCACACGAGCGAGTGGCTCGCCGGGCTCTGCCGAATCCTGATAGTAGACGTCAGCACTGTCGAGCGACCACACAGGCATGCCCAGGACTTTGCCCCGCGCGAGGGTACGCCAGCGGTTCCCCTCCAGGTCGTACAGTTGAATCTCCCGTTGATCTTGCGTTAGAGCCACAATCGAGCGACCGTCGGGCGACCAGCGTGGCATCCATAACCCGTCCGAACCAGGTATTTCGTGCAGCTGCCTGCTGGGCCTGTTGATAAACGCGAGTCTGGTGCCCGCCGTTCTTCCTCCACCCGCCGAAATTTCTTCCGTGACAACCAACCGCAGTCCATCCGCGGACCAGTCCGGATCGTGGATGTTTTCGTGTCCGGAAACCAGCATTTGGGGAGCGCCACCCTCCGCGTCTATTGCGTACACATTCGGCAATGAACCAGCTCTCTGAGCGGTGAATGCCAGCATCTTGCCATCTGGCGACCAGCGCGGGAACGCGACCTTCATATTCGGGAAGGGGAGTTCGCGGGCGTCCCCACCATCCACCCGGCTGCGCCAAAGCGCTCCGGTGGTGCTGCGAATGTAGGCCACCCATCGGCCATCCCGAGAGAAAGCCGGCATCACCGGACGTGCGACAGCAAGAAAGGCGCTGAATTGGTGGCTGGCGACATCGAGAGTCTCCAGGTCATCTTGAAAAGAGTTGCTGTAGAAATAAAGATGCGCACCGTCGCGTCCAACCAGCGGACTCCAAGATCCGTCTGCCTGGGAAACGAGCAGAAAAGGTCCCGTCGGACTGCGACGCAGCCAATGGCTCTTCTCGCGCAGCGCCCACAATCTCGACGGGCTCGCCGACTCGACGAAAATGAAATATCGCCCGTCGGGCGTCCAGCTGCCGCAGCATATGCGCGAGGGGTCGCTCCAATGCGGCAAGATAGGACGCAGGCCTTTTCCGTCCACGCCGATCTCCCAGATCGACATCGTATCGTGGTCGGCATCTTTCAACGTAAAGCGCAGGCGTCTGCCGTCTGGGGACCATGCCGGATCGTCCACATCTTCACCGAATGTTCCAATTTTTCGCTTGGAACCGTCGAGGTTCCCGAGCCAGAGTTCCTTGCCGACGTGATACGCGATCATTTTTCCGTTTGGCGAATAGGTTGCGCTTCCCGAAACCATGCTGTCGAGTTTTACCGGAGGGCCACCGGTTACAGGCCAAGACCAGAGCTGCGAGGGTTCGCCACGGCGGGCAAAACTGGTGATCAGATACTGCGAGCCGTCGGGAGAGACATCCCAGATCAGGGTGTTGCGGAACGGTTCTTCCATTTTTTGAACGTCGCCGCCGTTCCCCAGTGCCTGCATCAGGTCGTAATGATCTCCCGCGCGCTGCACATAAAACAGCCGCACACCGTCCGTAGCCGGACGAACCAGAAAGTCTTGCCGACCATCTGTTGTCACCGGGTAGACGTTCTCGATGTGCGGAGCCGGCAGCGGCGTCAGCCACCACAATGAAGCGATGAGGAACAAGAGGAGAGTTGCTGTCAACCAAGAAAGCGGGGAAAAACGTTGGCGTGGACGAACAAGAACCGCCTCAGTCTCAGATCCGAAGTTGCCGGCATTTGAGTTCGCTTCGCGGCCCTTCGAAGCAGGTTGGGAATGAGCAGTCGAATCCGTTAGCCCAGATGAGCAAACCTCAGTTTCGAGATGCTGGCCATCACCGCCATTTTCCGGAACCAACCGCAGCGCTGCGATGAAGCGATAACCGCGGCGGGGGATCGTCTCGATGTATTGGGGTTTTTCGGGGACGTCGACCAGCGCTCCCCGCAATTTCTTGACGGCCGTGTTTAGCCCGACTTCAAAATCCACGAAGGTGGCGTCGGGCCAAAGGCGCTTATGCAACTCCTCGCGGCTTACAATCTCGCCCGGCTGTTCCAACAAAGCCGCAAGAACGCGCAGAGGTTTTTCCTGCAAACGAACGGCAACATTGTTCTTGCGAAGTTCCCCAGTGCCGAAGTTTGCTTCGTACTCTCCGAAGCGAACAACGTTGTGGCGATCAATGGGGGTCATAACCTGCCTTACGCCACCCCAGTGCGGGCGCCATTCTAGCACGAAAACCGTGCCCGCTTAGCATCCCACCGTCGCTAACAACTTGGGAATAAAGCGCATCTAGCGGTACAGGAAGAGTTCAGAGAGAGTACAGACGCCGGATATTGATTTCCTCCTCGATTTGCGGCTTGCTGTCACAGCTTTGTCCGTCCCACCCCCCAGACGGCCGCTCGGCCTTTTTTGCCGCACTTCAAACAAAAGCAGATTGGCGAGGAGCACAAGTTTCAATGGCCCAGATATTTCACGATTTCGCGGGAGATTCACCTCCCCACCCGGGATCGGCGAGGAACAGAGACATAACGTGAACCACGGAGTGGTTAGACGAATCGGAGAGGCTGAATGGCACCTGGGCTCGCCAGGTTCGCAGATTCGCGGACTGCACCGCAGCGTTCGTGACCTTCAATGCAAGTTTTCCCCCGAAAACAAAATGAGGGAGATTGAAAATGATCGATGTAGCGAACCATCTGACGAAAGCAACTTCAAAAATCAACAAAAGCGTTGTATTAGCCGCAGTCCTGACCTGTCTACTCATCGCAGGAACGGGGTCTGCTTTCTCAGCCACAAAACCCATTCTCCGCGTGCTCGAGGACCGCACCTTCGTAGGACAGTGTTGCTTCTCGTTCGGCGAACAGGTCAGCATCACCGAACCTGCCACAATCCAACCCGTCATTGTTACATGGAGCGGTGACTATTCTCCGAACGACGCTGACGCATATTTCGTTGGCCTCAGCGTGAACGGAAGCCGGTGTAAAACCGTAGCCTACGGGGCTCGCGTTCTGGCTTACAATCCCGGACCTGGCAGCACCTATTCCACCGCCGCATCGTTTCAGTGGATCGTGATGCCCAGCGATGGGGTATTGGTGACGGGCAAGAATACGTTCGAGTTGTGCGGCGGCGGCAAAAACTCGCCCACCGACTCTCTCACCCTAGGCCTAAACACTCTGGCGGTTCAGCTGGCGCCGTGACCGGAACCAGATCCTATGTGAATTGTCGCGTCTGTATTTCCGGTCGGATTGGATCAAACAACAGCGGATGGACGATGAGACCATCCGCTGTTGCCTCACGGAGCCACGTGCTCAGACCCAATTTTTTCGCGATCCTGAATCAGTCCCGTCGTTTCACCTCGCTCTCCGATATGTGAATGAAGGTGGGAAACGAGGAAAGTCCTGCGCCGCTCACGATGAGGGCGTAATCGCCGGCAGTTATCGCTGGATTCAGGGTAAAGTTCACGGTCTCGTATCCGGCTCCATCGCCCACGGCGATCTTGCTCCAGTCGAAGCTCCGGGCGTAAAAGACGTCGCCGTTGAAGTTCACCATGCGAATGATCGGATAGTTGGAGTCCATCTGGTCGTCGTCGCCGTAGGCGGCGCCTGCAGATTGCCCATCGAGTTGAAATCCTGCAAGCCTGAACTGGCCGTCACCCACATAGCTGACGTTCGTGACGAGTGGCCGCAACAGCGGATTGGCCTGTCCCGACGAGGTGTACACCCACAGCTGGGAAGTACTGTCGGAAAAGAGCAGCTGTCCGGTGGGAAGAATCAGCATGCGCGTGGGATACGAGCCTTCATAGAAAAGGTTGTTGTCGGGAAGGGCTGAAGTAACCTGGACGATGGTACTGGTCCGCGGATCAAAATCAAACAGTTCGGCTGGATTGCTGTAGGTGCCTCCCCAACTGATAACATCCTTGCTTTTCGTAGCTGTGGCCGGATTGCTGATGGTGACCTGGCTGTCCGAATCCACGCTGACGATATAAGACCCAGCTGGGATTCCTTTCCCGTTCACGGGCCAATAAACCTGCAGGATGGCCGTGGAGGGGACGCCGGTGATCTTGGCGGAGCCGACGGTGATGTTTCCCGAAGAGGTGAATCCGGAGATGCCGGCATCGGCTGCGAAGATCACATGGCCGTTGGGCAAAATGGCCGCTGGACCATCGTCCGAGCCGAACGGGGATGGGATTCCGTTGAGCGTGCCGATGGTGTCCGGTGCGGCCGCCCACGTGTTCGTGGTGGGATTATACGTGGCGTTATGCTGGGTGGCTCCGACCTCGAGCACGCGCCCGTCCTGCAATCGAAGGGAGGCGCCAAGCTCATACCCTATATTCGTCCCGCTTAATTGGGGAATGGTGCCCTTGGCCGTGCCCGCCGATGGGCTGATGCTGCTCCACATTCCGGTGGCGGGGTTGTACTCCTCCGCGTAGGCCCCGTTCGTGGCAATGCTGTAAAACAGGTCATAGTTGACGATCTTTCCCTCGCTGGTCCTCGTCCAGCCTTCTTCATCGCTCGAGTCCGGGTACACCTTTGTCCCTGAGGGACTCCAGGAGTTCGAGGCAGCATCGTAGATGTAGGTGTTGCCGTTAACCAAGTCGCCCTGGAGAATTTTCGTACTGGAAAGCAGTATTGAGGGATCATCTCCCAAACACCCGGTCAGCTCATAATACGCAGAGAGACCAATGGCGTTGGCGGAGATCGTCTGCGTCGCAGCGGCCGATAGGGTGATTTGGGAGGCCGAGTTAACGCTTACGATTGTTGCCCCGTTTGGAATCCCGGCGCCGAAGACTCCCTCGCCGACGGTAAAGCCGGTCGTGTAGGGATAAATCCCTGTAATCCGGGCACTGCCGTTCGCGGTGTTGCCAGAAAAGTAATTGAGATAAGGGCACCCGGGCTGGTCCGGGTACTCGGAAATGGGCGTCCACTTGTTGGTCAGCGGGTCGTAGATTTCCCCCGTGTTCGACCAATTGGGCAACAAGCCCGGGCCGCTGTACTCGCCCCCCACAACGAATAACCTGCCATCCGGCATGATTTGAGAGGCAAAATACAATCGAGCAACCGGTTCCGAGGCGAGGGTAGTCCAGGTGCCGTGGATGTAGCTGCCCCTCTCATCGGGAGTCAGCTTCATCCACGTTTGGCCGTCATATGCCTGTACGAGGATAGACCCGTCCGTCGATTGAATCATGATTTGGATGCCATTGGGACCCGATGGGGCTTGGTTGGTCAGTGCTTGCCAACCCGACCGCGCGTCGGCGGCAAGTGGGGCGGCGTGGTCAAAATTCTTCCGCTGGGGAATGGGTTTTAGCCGAGGCAGCGACTGCGCGCCAGCAATACCAGGCCAGGTCAGTAACAAGACAAACGAAATGGCGAGTAGCGTGAGAGCCCAAATGTTCCTGCGCTTCATGTCTCCTCCTTCATTCACACAGGACCTGGAGAATGGTGCGGGGCGGGACTTTATTCGATCACGCCGGCCTTGTCAATTCAGGTTTTTTCTGAGAACCGCGCCAGAAGTTGGTCTGTCACGCTCCATCCATTCGTTCAATCAAAAGTGCGGACAGAGACGTGATCGTCTGGCAGACCCCAAAGTTTGAACCGAACAACTTCAGAAGG
>JASHRE010000817.1 GCA_030037515.1 Candidatus Sulfotelmatobacter sp. | reverse complement strand
GTGCCCCTTCTGGCGGCCATGGCCGCGAACTTCGAGCACGGTCATGCCTTCCACACCAATTTCTTGCAAGGCAGATTTGACCGCCTCCAACTTCGAGTTCTGAATGACCGCCTCAAGCTTCGTCATGATTTTCGGATCCTGTTCTGCGTTCTCAGCCGGCGCGGGACTGCTGCCCGCGAAGCGTTGGCCAGTGGCCGCTCAAGGCGGACAGAAGTGTCCGCGACATGCCAGCTATGCTGGCGCTTCCCAAATATATCCCTCTTCGCCGTGCTGCGACAGATCGAGACCTTCGATCTCGTCCTCTTTTGAAACTCGCAGACCGACGGTCGCCTCGACAATTTTAAGAATGATCAGCGTTCCGACGATCGCCAGAACCCACGCAATCACGACGCCCACAAGCTGATTGAGCAGTTGGTGAGCGTTGCCCTCGATCAGACCCGAAGCCAGCGGTTTTCCTTGCGCATCTTTGAAGATTGGATTCACCGCACTGACGGCAAAAACGCCCGTCAGCAGCGCTCCGATCGTTCCTCCCGCCCCGTGCACGCCGAACGCGTCGAGGGAATCGTCGTAGCCAAGGTTGGCTTTCACTTTGGCGACCATCCAGTAACAGAAAACGCCGGCGACTAAGCCGATCATCAAAGCCGCCATCGGCGTGACGAATCCTGAAGCTGGCGTGATCGCGACCAGCCCGGCCACCGCTCCCGAAATTCCTCCCAGCACGCTCGGCTTGCCATTGCGAATCCACTCCGCGCCGGCCCAACCGAGCGCGGCGGTTGCCGCCGCGAAGTGAGTCGCCACGAACGCGCTCGTCGCGAGACTTCCCGAAGCCAGAGCGCTGCCAGCATTGAATCCAAACCACCCCACCCACAGCAGGCACGCTCCAATGAAGCTCAGCACAACGCTGTGCGGCGGCATCGGTTCTTTCGGATATCCCAGCCGCTTGCCCAGATAGACGGCGCACACCAATGCTGAAACTCCCGAGGTTACGTGCACGACAGTGCCGCCGGCGAAATCCAGTGTCGGGAACCGGCCCCCAAGTGAGGCATTCAGAAATCCGCCTTTACCCCACACCATGTGCGCCATTGGGTCGTACACGATGATCGACCACAAGACCGTAAAGAGCACCGTGGCACTGAACTTCATGCGCTCCGCAAAGGCACCCGCGATCAGAGCCGGCGTAATGATCGCAAACATCAACTGGTAGACCATGTAGGTCTGCGCGGGGATCGTGGCCGCGTAATCGGCGTCCGGCGTCGCTCCGACACGTTTCAGCAGAGCGTGCTCAAATCCGCCAATGAAGCCGTTTCCCGAGCCGAATGCAAAGCTGTAGCTGAACAAGGCCCAGAGCACGGTGATGATGACCATGAGCGCGAAGCTCTGCATCATGGTGCCGAGGACGTTCTTCTTGCGGACCAGGCCTCCGTAAAACAGAGCCAATCCCGGGCCCGTCATCATGAGGACGAGAGCGGAACTGGTCAGCATCCAGGCGTTGTCGGCGGAGCTTTTCGCGTCAGCGGTCTGCTGTTCCAGCTTGGCCACACGAGCTGCCACGTCGGCCGAAGTGCCTGCCTGCTTGTCCCCCGTCTGAGCGCAAACCAGAGGCGCCATCGCAAGAAAGATGAAAGCGCCCAGCATTCCAATGATCGTCAGTTTACGAATGGCCAATTCAGATCTGCTCCATTCTCACGGTTTCGGTCGCGCGCGCGATGCGAAAATCGCTCTACGCGCACAATCACGACGGCCAATGTACCTTCACGGAGCGCTGCCCGGAAATTGAAACTATTTATCGTGTCTATCAGGAATTGTTATCTCGGATTGCTGTATCGAATGCCGAACCATGCTTGGCAGCGTTGGGCGCGCTTCTATTGCCGCCTGTTGCCCGACTCAATCATGTACGCTGATGAGACGAAGGGCGGCTCGGGTCCATCGCTGTTTCTCCACCTCCACTGAACCTGGCATGGCCCCGCCGTCTACGGAGTTTTCCTTATTCCGCTCCCGGACGCGAGATGAACGCGTAAATCGAGTTGCCACAAACACCTCGGTGGCGAGGGAAATTCCTGCCCGCAGACTGGGATGACGGAGGGGATGGGTGTGTTAACCAACAGGAACAAAGAAAAAAGCGCGCACCAAACTTCCAGGCGCAGTCGAAAAGTTATCCATCGGAAGCTGGCGTTAAGGGTGAAACAACTGGAAGTTCCTCGTAAAAAAGCGCGGCTTCGCGCCTCCGCGGAAGTTGCGCCGCCGGCTCCTCCGGGAACCCGACTGAAACAGAATTTCTGTTATTGGCCTTTGGGCGACTCCTTCATCAGCTTGATGAGCTCGTCGCGGCGGGCGCGATAGAGCTGATGCTCGGGATCGAGCCGGGCGGCTATTTCCAATTCCGACAGTGCTTCCTCATAACGGTCCAAGCTGGTCAGACAGGCCGCGAGCGAGTAATGATTGTCGGCTGATGGATTCAGTCGAACTGCCTCGCGGAATTCCTTCTCGGCTGCTTGCACCTGTTGCTGCTGAAACAGCGCCGTGCCGAGCAGGTGGTGCGACACATCGGAATCCGGATTGAGCGACACGGCCAAGCGCAGTTCGTGCAGGGCCCGTTCCGGCTGGTTGTCGAGCAGCAAAGCCTGCCCCAGAACCCGGTGTTCCACCGCTCCGCTCGGATTTTCCTGCAGCGCCAGTTCCAGTTGCTTTACCGCTGCATCGTAGTTTTTCTTCGCCATGTACGCGCTGGCCAGACAGCCGTGCCCCTGACGCCAATCCGGATGATCGCGGAAGAGCTCCTGCATTTCCGTCATGGCCGCCTCATAATTTCCGGCATCGCAATACGTGTTTCCCAGATTGTTGCGTACAGATGCCTCATCGGGCGCGATGCGTTTGGCGACTTCATATTCTTCGATGGACCGGTCTAGGTTGCCCACTTCGTGCAAAACCAATCCCAGATTGGCGTGAGCTTCCCAGAACAGCGGGCGCAAGCGGATCGCCTGTTCATAGGCTTTGATCTCCGCCGGAAAGTTGCCCTCGGCGCCGATCGCTATTCCCATGTCGTAATAAGTGTCGGCATCATTGGGCTCGCGTGCGAGCGCTTCCCAATACGCATGCACCGCCGCGGAAAACTGCCCGTTCGCATATAGACCCAGGCCAAGATATTGGTAGCCCTCGCCGTTCTCGGGATCAAGGCTCAGCGCGGTGCGCGCCTCGTCAATCGCGTATTCACCGTCGTCAAAGTGATAAAACACATACGCCAGCGCGTTGTGGTTTTCAGGGAGATCCGGCATGAGTTCGGTCGCTCGCGTCAACTCATCCAGCGCGTCATCCCATTGATCTTCACGGCGCAGCATGATTCCGAGCGCAAAGTGGAGCGCAGAATTGGAATCATCGGTCGCCAGGGTTTCGCGCAGAAGAAGCTCGGCATCATGAACGCGTTCGTCGCGACTGTCCGCCGCGGCTACCGGAAGGCCGGCCGGAATCGCAGGTCCAATTTTGGCGGACTGCACTCTTCCCGAGCTCAGAATCTGCATCAGCTCTTTATCGGCACCGGCACTTTTAAGCTGACGAAGTTCTGCCTGCGTAGGAAGCGTGGCCAGGCCGCGTTCCTTGACGAGCCGGCAGAGCCGGCTGGAGGAAACCCCTCCCACAAGCCAGGCCGCAATTTCTGTACTATTTACGGGCTGAGAGTCGACGGCAGCGGCCGCCGCCGTGGCCACAAGACAGACGAAGCAAGCGGATTTTAGTCGCAACGACACAGGTCCCCGGAATCCCTGAATTCACGCTTCCGTCGCCGGTTTTGCCGCAGAATACTTTTCCAGAAAAGATAGTTCAGCGGCTAGGTACCCGTAAGGTTACGAAGGTACAACAGACGCTCTTGTAACCAAAGGACTTAGCGGTTTCAAGCACTTTCACTTCGCAGATTTCGCGTATTTTGGAGAGTGCGCGGGGCAGCGTACAAATTTGGCACAAATCGCCCGCGGGTTTGCTACTTCTGATCTGTGGCCGCCAAGGCGAGATCCCAGCGTGGGCATCCGAGGAATACGTCGCCGCAGCCAGGAGAACTATGCTTGTTCTCGCAGTCGCCCCCGTCTGGTTTATTTCGGCCTTGTTATCGCTGCCGCTTAGACCATTTCACCAATTTACGGGACACCTCGTGCTGCTTGCGCTCCTCGGTTGGATATTTGTTGAGTTGACTCTGATAGGGGATTCTACAAAATCCCATTCCCGTGTTCCTGTTTGCCAGGAAAAGTGAGTGTGCAGATCG
>JASHRE010000816.1 GCA_030037515.1 Candidatus Sulfotelmatobacter sp. | reverse complement strand
CATTCGAGCCGACCGCAAAGTGAACTTCCCTGAATGACCCCGGAAGAAGACGTCCGTCCTTGTTGGGGACGTCCACCTCCGTAAGCAGCGTGCGAGTGTTGAGGTCGATGGCATCAGCCGTCCTCACCACTCGCGCTTTAAACCTCTGCCCGGGGAACTCCTGTAACGTGATATAAGTTTCCTCCCCTACTCTGATGTATGGCGCATAGGCCTGGGGCACGCTGGTATAGACGCGAAGCGGATCGATTCGCGCAATGTCGAACAGCTCCGGCCCGTTGGTGCCGCCCGCAGTTCCGCCGTTTCCGGCGGCTCCGGTTCCGGCATTAATAAGAGCCCCCGGATCAACATTGCGTCTCGTGAGCACGCCCGAAAATGGCGCGTACACTTTTTTGAATCCCTCCAGTTGCTCAAGCCGCCGAACGTTCGCATCGGCCGCAGCCAGATTCGCTTGCGCCTGCTTGTAGCCGCTAGTTTGCTGATCCGCTTCCTGCGCCGTCACCGAGTCAGTCTTGCGCAGATTCTCCCAACGCTCGGCACTGATTCGCGCCAGATCGAGTTGTGCCAGAATCTGCTGGCGAGTCGCCCGACTTTGATTCAATTCCTGATCGACTTCCGGAGTGTCGATCGTCGCCAGCAACTCACCTTCGCTCACCCGGCTTCCGATGTCCCTGTACCAGCGCACCAGGTAGCCGCTGGTTCGCGCATAGATAGGGGAATTTTCATAAGCCAGCAAAGAGCCTGGTAATAAAAGTTCTTCGTCCGGTTTCTCTCCCAAAGGATGGACAACTGCAACCGTGGGAATGGTTTCGCGCTCGGTTTCCATGGCAAGAGCGCGCTCGTGACTGGCGCGACCAATAAGGGTTATCGCTCCCCCAACCAGCAGAACCAACAGCGCAAGCCCCACCATCAGTAGAGCTCTGCGCGGTGGCGCGGGTGGAACTTCCGGCGGCCGCTGGATAGTGGGCGGTTGGTGCCGCGAATGCTCTTCCAGCGCGGCAATCTCTTCATCTCGCCGTGTCTGAGCACTGTGCGGGTGTCCTTCCGTTCCCCCGCCGTCTCCTGCCGCGCTCGCCTCAGGTTCGCCGTTCACTGTCTTCAGTTCGCTTTCCAAACTCATGCTCGACTCCGATTGACGCCAAACCCCTAACGCTTGAGTCCCGACTCCTTAGCCCTATCGCGCACGCCGTGCTTCGCGCCGGCCATGCAGGATCGCAAACACGCTTGGCACGAAGAACAACGTTGCCACGGTGGCGAAGAGCAGTCCGCCGATCACGGCGCGTCCCAAGGGGGCATTCTGCTCGCCACCTTCCCCAAATCCCAGCGCCATCGGCACCATCCCGATGATCATCGCCAATGCTGTCATCAACACTGGACGTACGCGTGTATAACCGGCCGCTACGGCGGCCCGCAGCGCGGGAACGCCTTCATCCATCTGCTCGCGCGCGAAGCTGACCATCAGGATCGAGTTGGCGGTCGCGACTCCCATGCACATCACCGCTCCGGTGAGTGAAGGAACATTGAGCGTGGTATGAGTCAAAAGCAGGAACCAGCAGATTCCTGCTAACGCGCCGGGCAGCGCCGCAATGATGATGAACGGATCGAGCCAGGACTGAAAGTTGATCACAATCAGAAGATAGACCAGCACGATGGCGCCGATCAATCCGCCACCAAGCCCGATAAACGATGACCGCATCGTCGAGACCTGTCCTCGAACCACGATATGCGTGCCTCGCGGCAGATGCCCATCAAAGGCCTCGAGCACCCGGTCAGTATCAGCCGCTACCGATCCCAGATCGCGATCCTGCGTGCCGGCGTATACATCAATGACTGGCTGCACATTCCAGTGGTTCACCGATGCTGGTCGCACGGTCGGAGTGATCTGCACCAAGTTCCCCATCAACTGCGGACCCTGCTGCGACACGACGGGAATGTTCATCAGATCCTGCAGACTGGTCATGCGGTATTGCGGCGACTGCACGGCAATTTGATACGTCACCTCGTTGTTCGGGTTCAGCCAAAAATTCGGCGCGGTTTGAAAGCTGCCGCTGAGTGAAACCAGTGCGTTCTGCGCGACTTGTCCGGCCGTGAGTCCGACCTGGGTGGCACGTGTACGATGGATGTCCATATCCAACGCAGGCAGTGAAAGCAATTGCTGCACGTGCACATCGGCGGTCCCGGGGATGTGACGCATCTTGTTCGCGATTTGCTGCGCAATCGCGTAATTGCTTTGCATGTTGGTGCCCACGACCTGCACGTCAATCGGCGCGGGCAAGCCGAAGTTCAAGATCTGCGTCACGATGTCTGCCGGCTGGAAGAAAAACTCGACGCTGGGGAAATAGCGTGGCAGGTACTCGCGCAAATGCCGCATCAGATCGGCAGTCGGAACGTGATGCTCGGGATCGAGTGCGATCAGAATCTCACCGTCGCTGCTGCCGATGGTTCCATTGGAACTGTAAGACTGGTTGATGCCCGAGTTCGGCAACCCGAGATTGTCGAGAACGGTTTGCAGTTGTCCCTGGGGAATTTCCCGGCGCAGCGCAGCTTCGATCTCGTCGCACAAACGCGCCGTTTCTTCGACCCGCAATCCCGGGCGGGCGCGGAAGTGCAGCTTGAGCAGACCCGCATCGACCTGCGGGAAGAAATCTTGTCCCAGGAACGAATAGAGCCCGAGCGACAGCACACAGAAAACCATGAAACAAAAAACAAAAAGACCTTTATGCTCCAGGGTCGTTTCGAGCATTCCCTCATACCCGCGGCGAAAGTTCTCAAATCTGCGCTCGAAACCGCGCTGGAAGCGGCCCAGAAAAGTTTTGGCCCCGGCGGCGCGATGCTCGTGCCCGCGCATGATGTACATCACCAGGGTGGGAATCAACGTGCGCGACAGCAAATAGCTCGCCAGCATGGCGAAGCTGACCGCCTCAGCCAGCGGCACGAACAGGAACTTTGCCACGCCGGTGAGGAAGAACATAGGCACAAATACGATGCAGATGCTGAGCGTCGACACAAACGCGGGTACTGCGATCTGCTGCGCCCCATCGAGAATGGCCTGCCTCATCTCCTTGCCCATGGCGAGGTTTCGCTCGATGTTTTCAATCTCTACTGTCGCATCGTCGACCAGGATGCCGACGGCAAGCGCCAATCCTCCTAAGGTCATGATGTTGATCGTCTGGCCAATCGCACCCAGCAGAATGATCGAGACAAATATCGAAAGGGGGATGGAAATCGAAATCACGATCGTCGGACGCCAATCGCCGAGGAAGATAAGAATCATGACTGCGGTCAGGCCCGCCGCAATGATTGCTTCGCGGATCACTCCTTCAATCGAGGCGCGCACGAACAGCGACTGATCAAATAGAGAACTGATCTTTAGTTCCGGGGGCAATGCCTGTGCCGCCTGCCGCACAATGCTCTTGACTCCGGCCACAATCTGCAAGGTCGATGCGTTGCCGTTTTTGTAGATCGACATCAGCGCGCCGCGGTTTCCATCCTGCCGCACAATGTTCGTTTGCGGCGCAAAGCCGTCGCGAATGTGAGCCACATCGCGCATATAGAGCGTGGCATTATTCAGCGTCTTGACTGGAAGATCGTTAAGTTCCGCAATCGTCTGCGGCGTTCCGTTCATCTCCACGTCGTATTCGATCGGGCCCATTTTGATCGTTCCGGTCGGGAGAATGATGTTCTGCGCGTTGACCGCATTCACAATGTCGATGGGGGAGAGCCCGTAGGCCTGCAACTTCGGTAGGTCCAGGTCGACCTGAACCTGGCGGATCTTTCCACCATACGGGTACGGAGTCGCAGCCCCGGGGACGGTGGCCAGAAACGTTCGCAGGAAATTCTGTCCCAGGTCGAACAGTTCCTGCTCCGAGAGAGTCTTGCTGCTCAGACCGAGCTGAATGATCGGAGTTGTCGAAGCGCTATAGCTGATTACAAGCGGAGGTGTTGTGCCCGGCGGTAAGCCGCGTACCGTGGTCTGACAGATGGCCGTGATTTGCGCGATGGCGCCATTGACGTCAGTGCCGGGTCGAAAAAATACCTTGATCACGCCCAAACCGTAAACCGACTGCGACTCCATATGCTCGATGTTGTTGACGGTCGTGGTAATGCCGCGCTCGGAATTGGCCACGATGCGATT
>JASHRE010000815.1 GCA_030037515.1 Candidatus Sulfotelmatobacter sp. | reverse complement strand
ACGGTACAGTCAACGATCTGGCGATGTGCGGTGCGCGGCCGCTGTATCTGAGCAGCGGATTCATTCTGGAAGAAGGCTTGCCGATGGATACGCTGCGAACGATCGTCCGCTCAATGCAGCAAGCCGCAGTCGCCGCTGGCGTCAAGCTCGTGACCGGCGATACAAAAGTTGTCGACAAAGGCAAGGGCGACGGCATTTTTGTTAATACATCGGGAATCGGTGTGGTTGAAGCGAGAGTGGAGGCGCTCATCGGGCCTGCTTCGGTACAGTCGGGAGATGTCGTGATCGTCAGCGGCGATCTCGGCCGCCATGGCGTGGCAATTCTTTCCGTCCGCGAAGGTCTGGAGTTCGAATCGCCGATTCTGAGCGACACAGCCTCAGTCTGGCCCGCGGTCGAAGCGTTGCTCCATGCGGGAATAGAAATCCATTGTCTGCGCGATCTGACACGCGGCGGCCTCGCGACAACTTTGAACGAAATTGCCTCTGACCGTAACCTCTGCATCAAGCTGGAAGAAGCTCGCATTCCGGTCGAGGAAGTCGTACAGGGCGCGTGTGAAATTCTCGGCCTTGATCCTCTTTATGTCGCGAATGAAGGACGCTTCGCCGCAATCATTCCGGCAGCCCAGGCCGACGCGGCGATCGAAGTTCTGAAAAATGTTCCAGTCGCGAAAGGATCAGTCCGCGTCGGGAGCGTCGAAGAAACATCCGGTCCCACGGTCGTGTTGCAAAGCCGAATCGGCGGCATCCGCGTCGTCGATATGCTAAGCGGGGAGCAGTTGCCCAGGATTTGTTAGGTCTCAAGCGACTCACAGCTCCCGAGGGATTGACCGACGTGACCCCACAGCCTTCGAAATCGTCCGTATTTCGCGTGACCAGCGTCGCCCCCGTTTGCGCGCGCGCTCGCTGCGATCTGGGCAGCTGCTGAGATCGGCCGGCCCTGACGCATTGGCCCCGACGCAATATCTGCGTACTCACGTGCCCCGCGTCGGTCGACTGACAAGACCCGGCTCCCGATGTCCTCTGCGAATCTGCCCTCCGCAGAAATTGTTCCGGCCTCTTGCCCGGCGGAAGGATCGCGATTCCGGGCAGGACCTCAGCCACTGTGATCGTCGTGCATGAAAAGCTCGCTCTCGGCAGCCCTCTCCAGCCAGGCCGTAACCGCGGGTGAAGGCGAGATGTCATCGCTTCGGAGACACATTGGGGTGCAGAATGACCATTCTGGAACGCCAAAAAGCGAGCACTCGCTTCCTGCAGGGGTTTGGCAATTACAGGGGAATCTTTGGGCACACTATTTCCGGTCCTTTAACCAATCGGGATCACGAATCGCCCGCGTGGCGGTGGCTCTAATTCGGGGCCACCGAGCGGCGCGAAACGGCCGTCGGATCGCCGCGACCAGATCGGTTCCGGTCTTGGGCTTCTATTCTCCTGCCGGGCGCTTTTCAGGATTTCGCGTACTCCCTGCTCCCTGGATCGGCCATGCCGGGCGGCGCGGATTTTAAGCTTGTGCTTAACGGCGGCGAACCGTTTTTGCCCGGGGTTGCGCCGGGAAGACCCAACGCGCGCACCTGGGTCAAACAAGTCTCGGCATCACCTGGTTTGCTCACACGCTCGCGTCCTCCCCTACGCAACCTGTCCTTGCCAACGACTGGCTCCGCGCTCACAATGTTTTAGGTAGCCGGGGCGTTAGAAGGTGTTCAGTGCCGTCACCGAGAGTCCAACTCTTAGCCCGTTGTGATTTGCTCGGCACTAAGCACATCCACTCCCCGTGACCCGAATCACGCGCACTCGTGCAACAAGTCACTGCTGCTTTCGCTGTAAGGGCGACAATGAATTACGGAATTATGTCCACGTTGTACTTACGGAGGTAGGACTATGTCTTCTGTGATGACCCCGCCGGGAGTCAGAACGCCGGCGGACTACATTGAATCCGTGATGATCAGTGTAAAAGCGAAAAATCCAGCCGAGCCTGAGTTTCATCAGGCTGTGCAGGAAGTATTTGACTCTCTCCGTTTGGTTTTGGCCAAGCATCCCGAGTATCAGTCAGCGAAGTTATTGGAAAGGATTGTCGAGCCGGAACGGGTCCTGATGTTCCGCGTGCCGTGGTTTGACGATCAGGGCAACATTCAGGTCAACCGCGGATTCCGCATCGAGATGAACAGCGCCATCGGCCCCTACAAGGGCGGACTGCGTTTCCATCCCAGCGTGAATCTCGGCATTCTGAAATTCTTGGCGTTCGAGCAGGTCTTCAAGAACTCGCTAACCACGCTGCCCATGGGCGGCGGCAAGGGCGGATCGGATTTCGATCCCAAGGGCAAGAGCGACAACGAAGTGATGCGCTTCTGCCAGAGTTTCATGACCGAGCTCTGCCGCCACATTGGCCCCGATACCGACGTTCCCGCCGGCGACATCGGCGTGGGTGGACGCGAGATCGGCTACCTGTTCGGTCAATACAAGCGGCTGCGCAATGAATTCACCGGCGTCCTGACCGGCAAAGGCCTGGGCTGGGGCGGCTCGCTGATTCGTCCGGAAGCGACCGGTTACGGCTGCGTCTACTTCGCCGACGAAATGCTGAAGACTCGCAAGGAAACTTTGGAAGGCAAACTCTGCCTGGTTTCCGGCAGCGGCAACGTCTCGCAATACACGATCGAGAAGCTGATCGACTTCCACGCCAAGCCTGTCACGGTGTCGGATTCGAACGGCGTGATCTACGATCCTGAGGGCGTCGATCGCGAGAAGCTGGCTTGGATCATCGAGCTGAAGAACGTGAAACGGGGACGCATCCGCGAGTACGCGGACAAGTTCAAGAAAGCGATCTTCATGCCCACCGACATCAAGCTGGATCACAATCCGCTGTGGAACGTGAAGGCCGATTGCGCTTTCCCAAGCGCCACACAAAACGAAATCACAGCGAAAGATGCGGCGAACCTGCTGAAGAACGGCGTCAAGTTAGTGGCTGAGGGCGCGAATATGCCGTCCACGCTCGAAGCGACCAAGATGTTCCTCGATGCCAAGATTCTGTACGGACCTGCCAAAGCCGCGAACGCTGGCGGCGTGGCCACATCCGGACTCGAAATGGCCCAGAACAGCGCTCGTCTGAGCTGGACCCGCGAGGAAGTCGACGATCGTCTGCACAAAATCATGATCGCCATCCACAACAACTGCTTCGAAACGGCCGAGAAGTACGGCACACCCGGCAACTTGGTGAACGGCGCCAACATTGGCGGCTTCCTGAAAGTTGCCAACGCGATGTTGGATCAAGGTCTGGTGTGATTTGCCGTCGGGGCGGACGCACTCGTTCGCCCCCGGTGAACCAACCCAGAGATCATCTCCCTTAGTAGCCAACTTGACTTGGAACTTTGGCCGAATAACACTGAAACTGGGCAGAGCGCTGTACGCCAGGCTTTGATCAATGGCTCCGGGTTCCCGGGGCCATTTCATTTTCCGATCCTACGTCGTCGCTTTTTCGCCGCCAGCGGCTCCGAAGCCGTAGCCTTCCTCCATCGCTTCGCGGAATTTCTCGCGCTCTTCCGGACTCATCTTGCGGCAGCCGCGGAAGCGCCGTCCGCGAGGCCCGCGTGGGCTGCTGCGCCCCAATCCACCGAACAGAATGCGACAGAGCAAGAGTAATCCGAGCGCTTGCCAGAACGTGATGAGACGCCATCCGAAAAGAGGCGGCAGCAGCCAGTTCCACAGGTGCATTACGAGTTCGCCGCCAATTAGAATGAACAGCGCGACTCCCAGAATCGCCAGCGGCGCGATCCAGTACCATTTCTTTTTCATAGTCAATTCCTCACTTCATAAATTCGTCGTACACGCGCTGCAATCTCTTGCGCAAATGCAACACCGCATAGCGCTTGCGCGCGAGTAGCGTATTCACGCTCACGCCGGTCTCCGCCGCCAGATCCTTAAAGCTGCGCTGTTCAAACTCATGGGCCACAAACACCGCGCGCTGTTCGGCGGGTAATTCATCGATCGCGGACTCCAGTTCATCGAGCAGCACACCACGCGCGAACATCGCCTCCGGTCCAGCGTCGGGCGATGGCAGCAGATCTTCGAATGACAGAAGCTCGTCGTCTCCCTCTGCCACGACCGCAAGCTCGCTGAAATTCTGCGTTTGCTTCTTGCGAAACAGGTCAGCGATGCGGTTGCGCGTCACGCGAAACAGCCAGCCTCTAACGTGCTCAATGGGCATGAGCCACTCGTTCGCTTCGACAAGACGGTAAAAGACGTCCTGCAGAACATCCTCGGCGTCGCGCGGGTCGGGCATGCGTCGGCGGATGAAGTTGCGCAGTCGCGCCTGCTCCCGCTTGACCACGTCGGAAATACGCTGGTCACGAAGCGCCATGCCGTGCGGTGCCGTTTGCTCCAGGCTCACTGCCTCGCTCATTTCTCAATCAGTGCTCACTTGCGAATCCAGTTCTGTAGACGAATGAGGGGGCGGGAATATTGTAGATTTGGGGATGATTGGGCCGATTGTTGTCAGCTCAGCGATGAGGGCTTCGGCTTGCAAATCGGAACATGTTTTCTTGAAACGGGAAGGCCAAGACCTCAACCGGTTACCGGCTGCACCGCCGACGGTGCAGTTGCCTTCTAAGCAGCTGATTCGCCAATCACTTCTTGATTTCATGTGACGCACAAAGAATTCCATGTATTTGATTGAAAACACAAATATTAATTTGGGTACGTTAAAACGGTTCAACTCGCCGACTGAAGCCACCGGATTGGGGATGATGTCTTTTTTCCTTCAGCCGCAACCGGTTTCTCCTGTCTTGCCATCGCCGGAGCCCGCGCGGGGGCAGGGTAGAAAGGGACCGGCCTTGAAGCGAAAGCCATCCCATGCACCAGCCTCGATTCGGCGATACACTCTCACTCATCAGATTTTGATTCCTGCTCTTCTGTGACCGCCATCACTACCGCAAGCGATCATTATCACTGCTCTTCTCACGCGCCCATTTTCTAATCGAGTGAGGTGAACCCTCGCCGAGCCCGATTCTTACTTGCTTCCATTTGTACGAGGTCGGCAATGATCAATGATGACGTCGTGAAGTGTCCGCTGTGCGGCGGATTTACTCATATCGCAAACAAAGAACTGCTTACTGCACTGAAGCAGCCGCGCATCCGCGAGCAAATTGAAAAATACATTTCCGAGCGGCTGAAATCGCCGGTTGACGAGTCGAGCACCGTCGGCGCGAAGCAACCAGGCAGCGACTTCCAGAAAAATGTCCATAGCTGGAATCCTTACGTGCCCATGTGGCGAAGAAGTCCGAAAGAGTAAGCATGCGAGAAGCCGCAGCCGCCCAACGGGCCGGAAATATTTGTCGTCACGCCGATTTGTGATCGGAATCACTGTCTCACGAATGCACCGGGCGTATAGCCATGAGTAGAGGTTTCCCCAGTGCTCGGTCTCGCGCCGGGAGGAGGTAGCATGGCTGCGCTACCGCAAGTGGCCCGCATCTCCCTGAAAAGGATATTGTTTCCCACTGATTTTTCTGAGGCGTCGCTGGCCGCGCTGCCCTTCGCGCTGAAGCTGGCGCGAACCTACGACGCGCGCGTTCATGTCGCCCACGTGATCCTTCCCGAACCGCACCCGCGCGTGCTAAGCCCACCCATCACCGAGTTCACGGCTTGGAATGAAGCCAACGAGCGCCTGGACGAGTTCACGCATGGTCCAAGCATCGGCGATGTTCATTGCACATCGCTGCTCGCCAGTGGCGATCTGGCCGAGGTCATTCCGGCCATGATTCGCGAGCACGGCATCGACACGGTCATCGTGGGAACGCGCGGCCGCCGCGGCGTAAGCCGCCTGGTGCTGGGCTCCAACGCCGAAAAAATCTATCGCTCCGCTTCCTGCCCGGTGCTGACGATCGGTCCACATGTGAATCGACCGGAATGGGTGCTGCGAACCATCCTCTGTCCACTCGATCTCGAAGGCGATCCGAAATGTGCTCTGGAGTATGCCTTTACGCTCGCCGAAGACAATGCCGCAGGGCTGATCGTGATGAATGCCGTTCCCCTTGTTCCTTGGCAGCATCGCGGGCAAGTCGAGCGTGACACCTGCAGCCGGATGAGGAAACTGCTGCCGACGTTCGGAAAACCGGATGGCATGAGCGAGCCGCAATTTCTGGTGCGCTGGGAGCCTCCGGCCGAGGCGATCCTGACGTGCGCGGAAGTTCGGGAAGCGGACCTTATCGTGATGGGAGTGCGGAAGTCGCGCAGCCCCGGTTTGTCGTCGCGTTTGCCGTGGCCGGTCGCGTCCGAGGTCGTGAGCCGGGCAGTCTGCCCCGTGCTTACAGTGCGATTTTAGAAAAACGTTTCGATCAACGTAAAAAACCGTCGCCGCTCATCGAAGCCGGCGCAGGTTGCGGTAAGGAGGAAATCATGCTCGTCAGCAAGCAGCAGGCCCTCGACTATCACAGTGGGTCCCGCCCGGGAAAAATCGAAATCACACCCACCAAGCCCTGCCTTACGCAGCGCGATTTGAGCCTGGCTTACACGCCCGGCGTTGCCCAGCCCTGTCTTGAAATCGAAAAGAATCCCCACGACGCATTCAAATACACTGGCCGCGGTAATCTGGTCGCCGTCGTCAGCAATGGAACCGCGGTTCTTGGTCTCGGCGACATCGGCGCCCTTGCCGGCAAGCCGGTGATGGAGGGCAAGGCCGTGTTGTTCAAGCGCTTTGCCGATGTCGACGTCTTCGACATCGAAATCAACTCGCACGATCCGGAAGAAATCATAAAAGTTTGTCAGCTTCTCGAACCCACGTTCGGTGGAATTAATCTCGAAGACATCAAGGCTCCGGACTGCTTCTACATCGAAACCGAACTCCGCAAAACCATGAAGATTCCTGTGTTTCACGATGATCAGCACGGGACAGCCATCATCTCCGGAGCGGCGTTGCTGAATGGGCTGGAAATCGTCGGCAAGGACATCAGCAAGGTGAGAGTTGTTTTTAATGGCGCGGGAGCCGCTGGCATCGCCTGCGCCGAGCACTACGTACGGCTGGGAGCCAAGCGAGAGAACATCGTTCTCTGCGACACAAAAGGAGTTGTTTACCAGGGTCGCAAAGAAGGGATGAATTTCTACAAAGAGCGCTTCGCTCAGGAAACCGAAATCCGCACGCTGGCCGAAGCCGTGAGGGGCGCCGACGTCTTTGCCGGCCTCTCCGTCAAAGGTGCCCTCACAAAAGAAATGGTGAGCTCCATGGCGCCCAACCCGATCGTCTTCGCCATGGCCAATCCTGATCCCGAGATCACCTACGAAGACGCGAAAGCCTGCCGCAGCGACGTGATCATCGCCACCGGCCGCTCCGACTATCCCAACCAGGTCAACAACGTTCTCGGGTTCCCTTTCATCTTCCGCGGAGCGCTCGACGTTCGCGCGACTGCGATCAATGAGGAAATGAAACTGGCGGCGACACGCGCCCTCGCCAATCTCGCCAAAGAAGACGTTCCTGATTCGGTTTGCCGCGCCTACGGGGTGGAGCGCCTGCAGTTTGGCCGCGAATACCTGATTCCGAAGCCGTTCGATCCGCGTGTGTTGATGTGGGAGGCTTCGGCAGTCGCCGAAGCGGCCATGCGTACCGGGGTCGCGCAGAAGCGGATCGATTTGGAGAGCTACCGGGCGCAGTTGGAGAAGAGACTCGGCAAGAAGTACGAAGTTTCTCGCACGATGATTCACAAAGCGCAGGCAAATCCCAAGCAGGTCGTTTTTCCGGAAGGCGAGAACGAGAAGATTCTGCGCGCCTGCCGTGCCCTGGTCGAAGAAAAAATCGCACGGCCTATTCTTCTCGGCGATGCCACGAAGATCCAAGGCCGCGCCCTGGATCTAGGGGTTAGCCTGGAAGGCATGCGGATTGTCGATCCGGCCGCCTCGCAGCATCGCGGGATCTACGCTCTCGAATTGTTCACGCTGCGTCAGCGCCGCGGCGTTACGCTGCTGGAAGCCGAAACCCGGCTCGACAACCGCAACGTCTTCGGCTCCATGATGGTTCACATGGGCGATGCCGACGCGCTCGTCTCCGGCGTCACCCAGCATTTCCCCGACACCATCCGCCCCGCATTGCAGATCATTCGCATGCGCGAAGGACTGCATCGCGTTTCCGGATGCTATGTCGTCGTGACAGGTGAAGGCGAAGTGTTTTTCTTGGCCGACACCAGTGTGAACATCGAGCCCACGGCGCAAGATCTTGTCGAAATTGCGCTGTGCACCGCGCATATGGCGCGGCGGTTCGACGTTGTTCCGCGCGTCGCCATGTTGTGCTTCTCGAGCTTTGGCGCCATCGATCACCCGATCTGCACGAAAGTGCGGAAGGCGGTCGAGTTGCTCAAGTATGCCGATCCCAGGCTGATCGTCGACGGCGAAATCACCGCTGACGAGGCACTCAGTCCTGAGGTCATCGAGCAACAATATCCGTTCAGCTCGCTGAAGGGCGGCGCCAATGTGCTCATTTTCCCCGATCTGACCTCGGCCAACATTGCAACCAAGCTGCTGGCCCGCATTAGAGGCGCCGAGAATATCGGGCCGATTCTGATGGGCATGAGCCGCCCGGTGCATGTGCTGCAGCGGACAGCGACCGTGGAGGAAATTGTGAGCGTCGTGGCGATCGCCGTCGTCGATGCGCAGGAAAACGACACCTACATGCATCCGCACGTGCCTCTGTCGGTCGAGTCAGAAATCGTCGCCGAGGAATAATGCGAGCTGTGAGCGATGAGCCACGTTGAAAGCGCAAAACTATAGCGTCTTTAGGCTCGGCTGTCCATCGAAAGGAGCACCCATGTCAACGCTTTGGCGAGTACGATACGCGCAACGCACAGCCGGAGTGAAAAACTCCGCCATTCGCGAACTTCTGAAAGTCACGCAGAAGCCTGAGATCATCTCCTTCGGCGGCGGCTTGCCAGCCCCAGATGTTTTCCCCGTGGAGCGTTTTGAGCAAGCCTGCCACAGCGTCCTCGCCGAGCATGGCGCGCTGGCCTTGCAATACGGCACGACAGAAGGCTATGAGCCGTTGCGCGAGATGATCGCCCAGAACATGGTTCGCTATCGCATCGTCGCCAAAGCTGAAAATGTACTCATCACCTCCGGCTCGCAACAGGCGCTGGACCTGATCGGCAAGCTGCTCATCAATCGCGGCGACCGCGTAGTCGTCGAAGCGCCGACATATCTTGGCGCGTTGCAGGCTTTCAACGTCTACGGCGCCCAGTACGTTTCTGTTCCTATTGACGACGATGGCTTGTGCACCGAACAGCTCGAACCTTCGCTGCGCACTGGCCCGAAATTCATGTACGTCCTGCCGAATTTTCAGAATCCTGCGGGAGTCACTTTGTCGGAAGGCCGTCGTCATCAATTGATTCTGCTGGCGGATAAGTACGGCATTCCGATTGTCGAAGATGATCCTTATGGACAACTGCGCTATGAGGGCGAGCACATTGCGCCGCTTGTCGTGCTCGACCACGAGAATCTAAGCCGCGATAAGGGGTTCACGCTGGGCAACGTGATTTACCTCAGCACATTTTCGAAGACGCTAGCACCGGGAATCCGCCTGGCGTGGATTGTTGCCCCGGAAGATGTGATCTCGAAACTCGTACAACTGAAGCAGGCCGCCGATCTGCATACTTCGACATTCAATCAATATGTCGCGTATGAGGTGGCGCGCGACGGCTTTCTCGATCAGCACGTCAAGCTGATTCGTCAGGTTTATCGCGAGCGGCGTGATGCTATGCTGCAAGCATTAACCGACTATTTCCCACACGAAGTCACCTGGACGCATCCCCAAGGCGGCCTGTTCTTGTGGGTCACCTTGCCGGAAGGAACCGATTCCGAAGCGCTGTTCCGCGCAGCACTGGCGGAAAACGTCGCTTTTGTTCCGGGCGACAGCTTCTACGCCAACAACGGCCATGAGGGCGGACGCCATATGCGACTGAACTTCTCGCATCCACAACCTGAATTGATTTATGAAGGCATCCGGCGTCTTTCCCTGGCCGTGAAGATGCAACTCCGTGCGCACGTGCCACATTAGGATTCGGCAGTCATTGTCCAGCGTTCTCCGCTTGTGCTCCGCCCCCGCTTCGATACCCATTGCATTCGCCCACATTGGAGCCGTCTTGTTCAGCGCGGCTCTTAACTTGATCGCGTGGGTGTTGGTCGTCAACCCGTTTGCCGAAAGCAGCGTCCTTCATTCAGAAGGACCGCGGTCAACATGTCTTTGCCGGCGGAGTCGCTACAGCCAAGGCCCTACAGGCTTGTTCGCCATCCTATGTATGCCGGCATCATTCTGATGTATCTGGCGGATCCTCTTATCTGGGGATCAGTCGCCGCCCTCATGATTACAGCTGTCATCGTCGCGCTGATGATCTGGCGGACCTCGCGCGAAGATCGAACGCTTCACCTGGAGCTTGCGGGCTACCCAGAATACGCGGCTCGCACTCGCTATCGCCGGTTCCCGGACTATGGTGAACCGCGAGTTGAAATCCGCCAGCAGAGGTCTTTTGAAACTGTTGCTTCCGCCGGCGTTCACCGTGTGACCACAATCACAATTTCCGGTGATGCCCCGCACGGCTGTTTTCACGCTTCCTGGCCACACTACAGACAGGCATTCTCAGCCGGGAGGTGCTTCCATGTCACTCACCGTGCTAGTCACCCTCGCCGTCGTCGTGCTGGTAGTGGGGCTA
>JASHRE010000814.1 GCA_030037515.1 Candidatus Sulfotelmatobacter sp. | reverse complement strand
CACCATAATCCTGCAAGCGCGTACGAGAGTCCCGCTGGTGGTTTGTTCGCCGCGAGGGATCGCCGGAAGTCGTCAAAGCTCATGGCCATTGGACATTATTCTAGCCATGATCCGCCTATAAGGCTGTAGTAGGCGTTCTGATTTTCATCGGGCTGTGGAGTCGCCTCACTTACTGCGCGGGATTCCTGTTGATGATCACGCTTGCGTTCGGTTCCACCTTGCGGCAGGATTGGACGGACTGCTGGATGGCAGCTGCTGTACGCACTCGCCTATGGAGCTCTGGGGTACTTCGCGAGCACAACGTGTACTCGGTGGACGGCGCGAGAGCCGAGCGTGTTGAGTAAAGACAATGAATAGCGTCGATTTCAGTTTGCATACCAGTCGGAGTGCGGCGACCAGCAGCTGCATGAGAGACACTGCGTCTGGTTCCACTGATGAAGACAGGCCGGGCAGACGCCTCCTGTGTCAAAAGTATTCCACCCGAAGCCGCAAGCGCAGAACCATTTGTCCACTTTGCGGGGCGACCCGCTGGCTACCACTCCGAACTGCCGCGCCACCCGCCCCACTGCCGCCGCCGCACTCTCACACGCTAGTCCCACCCCGTCTTGCTGAACGCCGCCTTCGACGGCAAAAGCGGTACCGTCTCCGTCCAGTGTCTTGGCCGACTCGTTGATTTCGTGCCGATAGACCCGATATCCCGGCCATGCCAGCACCTTCTTGTCTCGCATTACGGCCGGAGTGTAACCAGAGTTGTTGAAAATCCAAAATGCCCATTAAATGTGGAAATGAAACAGATTCCTGTTCAGAGCCTGAAAACCAAATCGCATAAAATTGGGATAAAGAAGTCCTAAAAGTTTCCTAACGATTGCTTAGGTCCACTTGATTGGTTTTCTTTAGGTGCGCTTTATGAACTTCTGTGATGGAATCAGTCTGATGGAAACAGAAACCCTGTCACGATGTGACGCAGCCGAGAACAGAGCGCTTCGAAAGAATGCCTGATTTCTACAGCGCTGCTCAATACCTGTTGTTTCTCGTCATCGTCACCGTCCTGGTGAAGCCTCTGGGCGGATACGCAGAGCGAGTCTTCGCCAGGAGACCGACTGTCCTCGACCGCGTGTGCCTTCCTATCGAGCGGATTCTCTATCGAATTACTGCGGTTGATCCGAACGCGGAGATGACAGGAAAGGAATATGCGACCAGCTTCGTGCTCTTCAGCCTTGTCGGCACGTTTCTCGTGTACGTCATCCTCAGAATGCAACGCTTTCTGCCCTGGTTCTTTCCTCAGTATCAGACGACTCCGTTAACTCCAGATCTTGCTCTAAACACAGCCGTCAGTTTCTCGACCACTACGACCTGGCAAGCCTATGCCGGCGAAAACACCATGAGTTATTTCAGCCAGATGGTCGGACTTTGTGCACAGAACTTTCTGGCTGGAGCCGCTGGGCTGGCGGTAGGGATTGCCTTTATCCGCGGCATGGCGAGGGAACTGTCGGACACTCTCGGCAACTTTTGGGTGGACCTTACGCGAGCCTTGCTCTGGATTCTCGTGCCCGGTGCGTTGCTTGGCGCCTTACTCTTGGTCGGGCAAGGCGTCCCGATGAATTTTCATTCTTACACGATCGCAACCGGACTCGAAGGGGCCAGGCTGGTTATACCCCAAGGACCCGTAGCAGCGCTAGAAGTCATCAAGAATCTCGGCACCAATGGCGGTGGATTTTTCAACGTCAACGGAGCTCACCCCTACGAGAATCCCACTCCGCTGACCAACTTTCTTGAAATGCTTTCGATTGTCCTCATACCCGCGGCGTTGACGCACACGTTTGGCAGGATGGTTGGTCAGACTCGACAGGGCTGGCTCTTCTATCATGTGATGATTCTATTCTTCTGTTTGGGCTTGCTGTTTGTCCATCACTTTGAGCAGCGAGCGAACTCCGCTTTCGGCAATGTTGACATGAAACACAGCCGGCTCCAGTCCGGCGGCAACATGGAAGGCAAGGAGGTCCGCTTTGGTGTCGGCGGCTCCACGTTAACCGCGGTGGTGACCTCGAACACGGCTACCGGATCCTACAATTCCATGGATGACAGTTATACCTCGTTGGGCGGGATGGTGCTGCTGGTAAACATGCTGCTAGGTGAGTTGATTTTTGGGGGGCTTGGCAGCGGCCTCTACAGCATGGTCATGGCCGCGGCGATCGCAGTCTTTTTGGCGGGACTCATGGTCGGGCGAACACCGGAATATCTTGGGAAAAAGATCGGCCCTTCGGAAAACAAGATGATTATGCTCTATGCTCTCGCCGCCCCTCTGTTGATTCTGCCCCTGACGGCAATTGCCGTCAGTACGAAAGCAGGATTGTCGGCACTTACGGTGAACGGCGGCCCACACGGCTTCACGGACATTCTGTTTGCCTACACGTCCTGCTTTGCCAATAACGGCCAAACCTTCGCCAGCCTGAACGCGAACACTCCGTTCTACAACCTCACCACAGCCCTCGCGATGTTGGCCGGCAGGTTTGCCCTGGCCATTCCGGCGCTGGGATTGGCGGCTCGTTTTGCCCGACAGAGAAATGCCCCCATTACATTGGGAACTTTGCCGACGCATTCTCTTTCGTTTGCAGTCCTTTTGGCTGCTTGCCTGGTTATCATGGTCGCGCTGAGCTATTTGCCGGCCTTGGCTCTCGGTCCGGTGCTGGAGCGGGTGCTCCTTGGGGGGTGAGGATCGAACAGATGCTGTACGATGAAAGCGACTTGGGGCATTGAGGGGAAGTGCGGGAGCCGCTGGCGAGTGCCAAGGAGTCGGTGGATTGACTCAAAAATTCAGCAAGAAGTAAGCTCCGAGCGGATCGAGGCCATGCGCCCAACCAAGCTGCGTTCGCAGCGCGACATCAATCTTTGGCGGATCCCGCTGAAGCTTTCGCTGGCCGCAGTCGCGCTGTTCACGATCACCCTGATTCCGGACGTGCTTGACAAGTACGGCATCATACACATCCCGTCCTGGTTCACGATGGGAAGCATCGACGACGCGCGCGCCATCCTGGGGGCAATGATGGGCGCGGTGGCGACCGTCCTGGCGTTGATCTTCTCGGTCGCCTTGCTGGTGTTGTCCATGGTATCGACCCTTTTCGGCCCACGCCTGCTCTACCGCTTCCTGCAGGATTGGGTTACCCAGGTCACGATCGGCCTGTTCATGGGCACGTTCGTCTATATCTGCCTGGTTTTTCTGGTTACACATCAGGACTCACAATCGACCTTCATCCCGCAGGTCTCATTGATCACCAGCTGGGTGCTCGTCGTCCTTAGCTTTGGATTTCTCGTTTATTACAGCCATCGAGTGGCGAAGTCGATCCAGAATCCCGACATGATCGGTGCGATTGTCGACGATCTGTATGTCGCGGCAGGCAGCGCTATCGTGTCCGGGCCCGGTGAGGGATTTGGGCCATTGCCCGACGATGAGGCAATTTTGCGCCAAGCCGAGCGAGGCGCGATCGTGCCGTGCCTGAGAAGCGGATATTTGCAGCATGTCAATCATGGCGCGCTGGTCGCCGCCGCGCACCGAGCAGATGCCCTGATCGTGCTGAAATTCCGTCCGGGCCAGTTTGTGCTGCGCGGCGAGGCGCTCGCGGCCATAGTGCCGGCAGACAAGGCGGCAGCGATTCAGTTGGCCATTGATCGGAGAGTGCACATCGGCCGTCACCGCACGCTCACGCAAGATAGTGAATTTGGCATCGCCCAGGTCGTGGAAATTGCGATCCGCGCGCTGTCTCCGGCAGTCAACGACACTTTCACCGGCGTTGCATCGGTGGACTGGCTGGCGGAGGCCCTGCTCACTCTCGCGGAACGCCACTGGAAGGCAATTGGTACGACACTAGAGGCCAGCTCCGGGTATGGATGCCGCCGGTGCGTCTGGATCGTCTGGCTAAGCTGGCGTTCGACCAGATTCGGCAAGCCTCGGCGACGACACCCGCGGTTCTCATTCGCCAACTCGAGGCAATTCGTAGGCTGGCAGCGAGGCTTCCAGCCACTTGTCGCGAAGTGCTATCACAGGAGGCGGACGCTATTCTTGAAGGCGGAAGCGGGCTGGTCGCAATCGACCGAAAAGATCTCGAAGCCGCCCACCGCCGGGCGCGCGCAACTCTCGATGAGCTTTCCCACCGGGAAACGGCGGGCGTCAAAGCGCGCGTCTAGGGCAAAGAGAAAAGGCACTACTACGCTCACAAATCTTCCTGACCGGACGAACGGTGACTGACCAAGGCAAACTTGGCGTTGGCCATGCTCTCTGAGAGGACGGACGGCTCCCAATCTGGAGAAAGCGAGGGTCCTGACTGCGGAAGAGTCTCTGCGCTCTCGCGTGGGGCGGTTGATCGACGCCTTCAACGGGCCGTTCGGCAAGATCGTGGCCGGCGAGATCGCCGAGGGCCAGAGCGAGCCAGCCATTCATCAGTGTTCTTTGACCGATGGGTTGGTCCCCGGCGAGCCGCTACCATAGCCGATTTCAAGCGAGCGAAGTATGCAGGCGAATTAAGGTCGGATAGAGAACCGGACCTCGTGAACGACGCGATCTTCAGGGCAATCTGCTACCGCTTCTTATTGGGCTTGGGCCCGTTCAGCAGACGGTTCGGCGAAGAATTGGTCGAGCAAGTCATCCCGGGCATCGCACGAGGGACGCCCGGAGTTGACAGCAACGAGACCCGACGGTGAGGGGGGTGAAAGCTAAGGCGTTACCGCCAACCGAGCGCGGGAGCAACGGTTGTCAGAATTGCCTCCATGACATGCGCATTGTAGGCAACGCCTAGTTGGTTTGGGATTGTTAGCAACAGGGTGTCCGCTTCCGCGATCGCCTCATCCTTCCTGAGTTGCTCAATCAGGACATCTGGCTCAGCAGCGTATGTGCGGCCGAAGATTGCGCGCGTGGGCCCGTCAATGTAGCCGATTTGGTCCTCGTCCTCCCCTCTTCGTCCGAAATAGGCGAAATCACGATCGTCGATCAGAGCGAAAATGCTGCGGCTGACGGAAACCCGTGGAGTGCGAAGGTGGCCGGCTTCCTTCCAGGCTTCACGAAAAGCGCGAATCTGGGCGGCCTGCTGGATGTGGAACGGCTCACCGCTCTCGTCAAATTTGAGAGTCGAGGATTGCAGGTTCATTCCGAGCTTGGCAGCCCAGGTAGCTGTTGCACTGGAAGCCGCGCCCCACCAAATGCGATCGCGCAATCCTGCCGAGTACGGCTCAAGACGCAGCAGCCCCGGCGGATTGGGAAACATCGGACGCGGGTTTGGCTGAGCAAAGCCCTGGCCCTTTAGCAGGTCGAGAAGCTCTACGGCGTGCCGCCGGCCCATCTCTGCATTGCTCTCACCTTCGGCAGGGCGATAGCCAAAATAGCGCCAGCCGTCGATCACCTGCTCCGGAGAGCCGCGGCTGATTCCCAACTGCAGGCGCCCGCCGGCGATGAGATCGGCAGCGCCGGCATCCTCGGCCATGTAGCCGGGGTTCTCGTACCGCATGTCGATGACTGCGGTTCCAATTTCAATTCTTCGGGTTCTGGCGCCGATCGCCGCGAGCAGGGGGAACGGCGACGCCAGTTGGCGCGCGAAGTGATGAACGCGGAAGTAGGCTCCATCCATTCCTAGGCGCTCGGCCTCGACCGCGAGATCGATCGATTGCAGCAACGCGTCCGTCGCCGACTGCGTTTCGGACTGCGGAGAAGGCGTCCAATGGCCAAATGAGAGAAATCCGATTTTCTTCATAAAGGATACCCATGGAGATCCAGCGTGTCGATGCAATCTCGGGGCAACTTTCGTCACGAAGTGATATCGGACGAACTGATGCGGGTCTTAGCCCACATGCAAAGCCACTGCGTTGACGTAGGGCTGCAGAAAGGCCGCGCGGTTGGTTTCCGCAGATCGAAGCTCGGCGGTTCCACCGGCGTTGATAAAAGTGGTCTCGGTGACGCCCAAAAATGCGAAGACCGCGCGGAGATAAGGTTCGATGAAGTTGAACGATGCCAAGGCGGTTCCAGCATCGTACTTACCTCCGGAAGCGACCAGGAAAGTGGCCCTCTTTCCCCGCAGCAGACCCCCTGGCCGACCCTCGGCGTAGGTGAAAGTCTTACCCCGGCGCACAACCAGATCGATCCAGAGCTTGGCTGTCGATGGAATGCTGAAGTTGTGCATCGGCACTCCAATCACGTACTCATCCGCCTCTTCGAGCTCGGCAATGAGAGTGTCCGACAACTCGAGAATGCATTTTTGCTCCGAGGTGAGGCTTTCTTTAGGCGTGTATGCGGCGGCAATCCATTGCGCGGTTACCGGCGCCAGTTGGGTCTGGTTCAGATCTCTGGAAATCACTCTTCCATCCGGGTGGAGTGCTCTCCACCTTCGCACGAACTCTTCGGTGAGCTGTCGCGAAACCGACGTCTGAAACATAGGGCTGGAATCGACGCGCAATAGGGTTGGCATAAATGCAGTTGGCTCCTCGAAGCATGCAGACCATCACATGCCGTCTTAACAACAGATGTCGTTAAACCGACAAGGATGCAGTAAAATCCTTTGATATGGAAGGTTCTCGCGCCGCCGAAGGAAAGGATCTGGATCCGAGGGTCCGCCGCACCCGAAAAATGCTGCAGGACGCTCTCGCCAGCCTTCTGAAAGAGAGGGACTTTGACACGATTTCCATAGGCGATATTGCAGAAGAATCGACCTTGAACCGGGCGACCTTTTATGACCACTACCCGGACAAATTCGCGCTCCTCGAATGTCTGGTGGGCTCCCAATTTCAGGAACTAATTGTCCAGCGAAACATTTGCTTCGACGGCTGCGCACGAGCACTCAGGAAGATTGCGACGGGCGTTTGCTGTTACCTGGCGGCGACGCTGAAGCCCGGCTCAGACGGACTTTGGCGCGCAGGTGCGCCGATGGACACCGCCATCGTCTCGGTTGTGCGCCGGCTGATCCTTGACGGCTTTGCCAAGCACCCGCCGAAGGCCGGTGTCCCGGCAGAGCTCGTGTCATCGACGATCGCATGGGCGATCTACGGAGCGGCTAAAGAATGGGCCATGAGTCCGAAGCGCATGCCTGTAGACAGGATCGGAGGACTGATCGAGAAAGTCGTCGCGCCGATTCTGACCGGGCTCACCCGGGAGCCTACCGCCTGACAGCTAGTCGATTGCGGTTTGTGGTTCAGTGGTTAAAACACCTGCCTCCCAGGCAAAAAGGCTGTGGCCGAGGTTCGGAATTGGAGATACAGACACAAAAGGAGCAAGCTGCACCGCATTTGTTTCTGACGTCTGCCGAGTCGGGTTGTGGTATCTACTTTGTAAAATCCGGTTTTGGGGGCGAGCACACAGAATCAAACCATCGACTGATATATACCTGCGCGTGGGCTTCCCCGCAAAAGTGACGCGCTCCATTCGCACTCGCCGCTGCCTGGTCCCATCTGAGCACAGTCAGTTCGGAGTCGCTGCACCGAATAACGAACCAGTGACTGGGGCTGCTGCTCACGCGACCGCAGATTTCGCATCGGAATTCCTGAAGGGAGGTCATATCTATTGTTTTCCGTCGTGCTCTTCGATGTCGCAGTTTACCATCGCCAATCTGGATACCGGTTGGATAACCCGAGAACATGCCAGCAGGAATCGGGCGTGGCAGCGCTTTCGTTGGTTCTGCGAATGAGGTGCCACGCTCTTCGACCATGTGTGGGTTAACTTGTCACTCACTCGGCGTGCGATATAGGTTTCAGAAATGCGCCGAATTCGATTGCCTCGGGCGCCAGTTTTCGGCCGCGGTTGCCAATCTCATGAAATTCCAGGGTCACCGCGGGATGGTGCTGTCCAGGTTTGAAGGAGACGCAGAAATACAACGCGCGCTTGCCGTCGCAGCGCGCGCTTATCTATATCAAAACCATGCCGTCGAAGGAACTTATCGAGATATTGCTGACAAGCTTTTTATTACGGCGGAGACCGTAAAGGCGCACGTCCACCGCATCATACAGAAGCTTGGTGCCTCGGATCGAACCCAAGCTGTGGCAATCGGAGTGCGACGCGGAATTATCCATTTCTGAAACCTCCATTTTTCGCCTCGCTCAGAATACATCGATAGTTGTACGAAAAGACTCCGCACTCTAGGGATTCGCCCTGGCAGCTGAAGGCATTAGTCTTTGACTTTTATGGGGAGAAGTCGCCTACGCTGCAACTAACGGGTTCAACTTTCCCGACTGGAAGGCCCGGCTCGGGCCTGCTGTTGCTCCGGGTCACGGCAGGCGGCGAGCTTGCATGGTGTGCCTACTTTATGCACTCTGAGAGTTTCAGCATAACAACCGAACTGGTAGCAACTCTCGCACTGGCGAGTGGAACTGCACTCCTATCCGGCCGTTTCACCAAGCTGGCTTCTGCAACCGGGGCTCTCGTCAGCTTCGGACTTGCGCTCCCTTTGCTTTCTCTGTCCAGCCCGAATGTCAGCATCATCCGACTCGCTTCGGGCTTTACGACCATCATCGCGATTGCAATCCATTGCATGGGGCCTGGGGCATTCTCAATCGACGGACGACGATATGGCCGTCACGAAATCATCGTGCCGCGCAGACCAAAGCCACCAGAGTGGTGAGCGATGTCGTTTGAAGCCGTGACACGCGGTCGCTGAACAAATTGGACACAGGCTGAACGCCAGGAACTTAGTCGCCGATTTTCAGGGAGACGTGATATGCTAACCAGTCTGAGAGTGACCACCGCCGTTCTCTTCTCTCTCTTTACCGTGTCTTCTACAGTGCTGCAAGCTAAGTCGGAGGACAGCCCAATCGAATCAAAATTCGCAACCGTCGAGGGGATCAGGATTCATTACCTGACGGCTGGGCACGGATCTGCTGTCATTCTCCTGCATGGCTACACCCAAACCTCTCGAATGTGGCGGCCATTGATTCCCAAACTAACGGACCAGTTCACCGTGATTGCTCCCGACTTGCCGGGCATTGGCGAGTCCGATGTCCCGAAAGATGGACTCGACATGAAGACGGCCGCGATGCGAATTCACGCACTCGCGAAGTCCCTCGGGATTGCGAAGGCACGAGTGGTCGGCCACGACATTGGGCTGATGGTTGCTTACGGATATGCCGCCCAGTTTCCGTCCGAGGTCGAGAAGTTGGTCGTGATGGATGCTTTCCTTCCAGGCGTGCAGGGCTGGGAGCTTGCCTATGACAGTCCCAACTTTTGGCACTTTCGCTTTCACGGTCCGACTCCCGAGGCCCTGGTTCAGAATCGAGAAGAAGTCTACTTCGCCTATTTCTGGAATGATCTTGCCGCCGATAAGAATCACTCGCTCCCCGAATCCGACCGTGCCTCGTATGTCGCGGCTTATTCGCGTCCGGGGCGGATGCGTGCCGGATGGGCGTATTTTGCCTCCTGGCCAGACACCGCGAAAGACTTCGCTCAAATGGCGCAGACAAAATTAACCATGCCTGTGCTGTCGATGGCGGGTGAAAAAGCGAGCGCGGCGATCCTGGGACCGCAGATGAAGCGTGTTGCAAGCGATGTGAAGGTGAT
>JASHRE010000813.1 GCA_030037515.1 Candidatus Sulfotelmatobacter sp. | reverse complement strand
GTCGATCATTTCGGCATATCCAGGTTTCTCGCGCTTCAGTTTGGCGCAGGCTTCCCCGAAAGTTCGCCCGGCATCTTGTTGCAGATTCCATTCCGGCGTGCAGATGTTCGCCAGAAAATATTCCATGTCGGCTTCATGTTGGAACAATTTGCGGTAAAGGTAGCGTGGGTTCCAATCGATTAGTACGCCGCCAAGATCGAACACCGCTGCCGACCAGGGAGCTGTCATATACGGTGATTTTAGCGAATGAGACAATCAGCGAGCGGATAACGGGCAAACCGGAAATTGAGGTCTAGCCCGACCTGACAGCCGTCGATGGGCTCCTTCGGCAGCGTATGCAAGGTTAAGTCTTGGATATTCCAGCTACGCAAAGTCTACCTGTGGTGATCTGCCATAATATTCCGCATGTGCGGGCGCTACCGGCTGTCGCGGCGGAAGCAGATCATCGAGGAGCACTTCGACACCACACCTTGGGATGACGACTGGAATCCTCGATACAACGTCGCTCCGACCGAGCCGTCCCGGTGATCCGCCAGCATCCGAAGGAACCCGTTCGTGCGCTCTCACTCATGAAGTGGGGCCTTATCCCGCATTGGGCAAAAGACCACTCCATCGCAACGAGCACCATCAACGCGAAGTCGGAAACGGCGATGAAGCCAGCGTTTCGCGATCCCATGAGGTTTCGTAGGTGCTTGATCCCAGCAGACGGTTTCTACGAATGGAAGACATCAGGCGCATCGAAGCAGCCATTCTGTTTTGAAATAAATGAACGCGAGTTGTTCGCCTTCGGGCTGTGGGATGGCTGGAGGAACGCAGAGGGCAATGGATCAAGACCTGCTCGATTCTGACCACGACTCCGAACGCAGTGACCTCAAGCGTCCACGACCGGATGCCAGTCATTCTCCATCCCGAAAACTACGATTTGTGGCTCGATCCGGGAATGACCAATGTGCAGGCTGTCTCCGAACTGCTGAAGCCTCTCGATGCCACGTCTATGCGGTGCTATCCGGTCAGCACACGGGTCAATCGAGTTGAAAATGACGATAACGAATGCTCTCGTCGCGTCGAGTTTCCCGCCGATCAGGACACACTCTTTTCCTGTTAGCTATTCCGCAGTATGCTTCCTTCGCACTCTGCTTCCATGTCCCAGATCGACAAATTAGTCACCTACATCCGTAGCACGCTTATGGATTTGGATGCAGCGCCGACCGACGCTGCCTACGAGTACGCATCCGTGCCTCTGTGTGTCATTGACGCGGTTTTTTCAATCGGCGTGAGGGATGAATCTACTGAGCGGACGGTCAGCGAATTCTGTGCGCGACACCGCTGGCAGAGAGACGGGCGCGGCCGGGAGAAAGAGCACACGATCTCCGAGTTCTTGAAGATTTTGTGCCATTACGAAAATCGGTGGGAGAACATGGCCGATAATGTTTTCCGAAATCGGCAGCGGACCTCGTCGAGATCGGGCATCCTGAAGGCTGAAGCAACGTACAGGTTCGCGAAGGTACTTCAGAGATTCGGAGCCGAGACATTTGCCGATGTTTTGAATTCAGGGCTGCGAACCGATCTGCGCCAGGCAATCAAAGCAATTCCGGGACAGGCGAGCGGTTTGTCCTACGCCTATTTTCTGATCTTGGCAGGAAATCAGGACGGCGTAAAAGCGGACCGGATGGTGACGAGATTCGTTGCGAATGCATTGGGCGTGCGGAATGTGGCACCAGACTTGGCGGAGGAACTGGTACGAAGTGCCAGCAGAACACTGCGGCCGGAGTTTCCGAGGCTTGTTCCGAGCAACCTCGACAACAAGATTTGGAAGTTCCAACGTGCGAAGGAAGATGCGGAGCCAGCAAAATGCCGTCCCTGAAGATGTATGAGGACCAAGACTGTAACGCCGAAGCTGGTGCCTGATCGAGACGCTGAACGCGACCGTGAGCGATCCGGTCCGCGCATCCGCTGCCCCCCATGCCGCTGGTCGCCGTGCAAAAACGACAAGTGGTTCTGCGTGTGTGGACATAGTTGGAATACGTTCGACACTGGAGGCGTCTGCCCAGCCTGCCTTCACCAGTGGACTGAGACGCAGTGCCTCTCTTGTAGCCGATGGTCGTCGCATTCGGATTGGTATACGGAATAGTAGGACTTATTCGGGCAGTTGGATTAGCGGAGATTCAGTTCGGCAGCAGACTCCAAAATGCTGCCAGAGCCAAAACCAAGGACTGCGCGCGAGCATCTCGTCGTGCCTTCGATTGGCCGCAGAGATGTCGCTTCCGCGGAGTGGCCTAATGTCCGGGGCTTCGAACATTTCCTGTAGCTGCTCTATGTCGTGAATGATGCGTTCAACGTCCATGCGTTTCAATCATCTGGTACGAAGCAGAATTCAGTCAAACAGAGGCGGGCGTTAATTTTCGGCTTCAGGCCTGCACAGACGCTTGTCGAAGGCCGAGTGGGATTCAGGTCGGGTCAGCCGTTTCAAAGCTGCGAGAGGCTTTTTGTACCAGGTTGGAAGCCCCGTCGGCGTGCCCTCTGGCGTTGAGCAACACCGATCGACACCTCAGGGTGCCTTCTGGTACAACTCGGCCAACTTCTGGGCGCGGACCTTGCCGTCGGCGACAACAGACCCCAATCACGTTTTCCAGTTCCAAATTCCACATCTGGCGTCCTCACGGTTAGATCACGTCTCCTCACTTCTTTCGCGGCCACGAACCGAATACGGTTTAGTTAGCCCGGTCGGAATCAAGATTGCCTTCGTGCAAATGGTCGCAATCGATAACCCGGGGCGCATTAATAGTTTCGTTTCGCCAGGAGACGACGCAAAGGATTGAGACCCCACTGGCCGGTTATTACTGGCTTGTTCGCTGGCACCGTGGAAGGAGACCGGAGTGCTCAAGCCGATCGAATTTATTGGCGACGTCAGCCTGTTCGGTTTGCGCGTGCTCCATGACCTATTTCGTCGGCCGTTTGAAGGTGCTCAGATCGCTCGGCAACTCGCTGAAGTTGGTTCCGATTCTCTTCCACTCGTGATCGCCTCTGGATTCGCTTTGGGAACCGTAATGACCCTTCACACGCGCAGCACTCTGGTCACTTTCGGCGCAGGGTCCATGATTCCGACTGTTCAGGCTCTCGCGTTTTTTGTGGAAATTGGTCCGTTGGTTGCCGCTCTTTTGGTTGCGGGCAGAGTCGGCTCTGGAATCGGCGCTGTTCTCGCGAATATGAGGGCAACGGAACAGATTGATGGGATCGAATCGCTTTCAATCGACGCGTTCAAGTTTCTGGTTGTTCCACGGGTCGTCGCATGTGTCATT
>JASHRE010000812.1 GCA_030037515.1 Candidatus Sulfotelmatobacter sp. | reverse complement strand
CACGGGTAACGTTTACCCCGAGGTTGGGCGCAAATTGCCGCAATATCCGAACAAAACTCCGCGCGCGGTGTTCCGCAACCTAGGGAACCGCACTTTTGAGGAGCTGGGTGAACAGGCCGGGCCGGGGGTAACGGAAGTTCACTGCAGCCGTGGTTGTGCGTTCGGAGACTTCGACAACGACGGGGATCTGGATATTCTCATTGTGAATCTGAACGAACCTCCTTCGCTGTTGCGCAACGATATCAAGGAAAACCCTAACTGGATCAAGGTGCGACTGGAAGGAGTGAAATCCAATCGCAGCGCAATAGGAGCGCGCGTGCTTGTTCACTATGGCGGCAAAATACAAGCGCAGGCCGTGCTTAGCCAATCCAGTTTCTATTCCTGCAACGATCCCCGCCTGCACTTCGGACTCGGAGGAATCAGCTCCGTCGATATTGAACTCTACTGGCCAAACGGACTGCGCGAACACTATAAGAATATTCCGTCGAACCAACTCGTCACTTTCCGCGAAGGCGGTGGGATGGTCAGCAATGAGTGGACGCGGACCGTAAATCCGACGGGCCCGAAAAAATAGCTTCGCAATTGACGTGGCCGATTCTGCCCGAAAGAAATTTGCAAAAAAATTCTTGACAGCCAGAGCGCCTAGTAGATATATATTGGGCGCTCTGAGAAAACGTTTTCTCACCTCCGGGGTTGAGGCGCACTCTGTGGGAGGAACCATGCAGGGAAAGTACTTTCGTGCTCTGGGGCTCTCCTTTGCTTTCATCTTTGCGGCAGGAACGGCTTTCGGGCAGTTTACCGGCAGTGTGCAGGGAAGTGTGCAGGACAGTTCTGGCGCAGCCATTTCCAAGGCTTCCGTGCGGATCGTCAATACCAGCACTCAGGTGGTGGAAACCACAACTTCCGACGCCGCTGGTAACTTTCAATTCGTAAGTCTCGCTCCGGGTTCCTATCAGATAACGGTGGAAGCATCGGGTTTCGCCCGAGCGCAAGCGAATGTCACACTACTGACTGCGCAGATCCTCGGCGTGCCTATTACTCTCAAGGTGGGTTCGATCTCCGAAGCCGTGACCGTCACTTCTGAGGCGCCTGTAGTCGATACTGCTGACAGCCGCACCCAGATGACGCTCCAGAATGAGGCGGTCGCCGAACTCCCGATTGTCGGTCGCAATCTTGTTACGCTCGTGACCATGGCACCGGGTGTTTCAGGTTTAGGTACCAGCACGTCCGGAAGTCCTGCGTCCGGCGTGGATAACTATTCGACCGAAGAGCAGGTTGACGCCAGTGCCAACGGACAGGGCCAGAATAACAACCAGTATGTGGTCGACGGACTCGATGTGACGAGCGGTATTCGCCAAGGCGTGCTGAACTTGACTCCGCAACCGGAAGCGATTCAAGAAACAAGCATTCAGGTGAACACGTTCACCAGTGACTATAGCCGCGCCGCCGGGTTGCAGACGATGTTTACCACCCGATCGGGAACGGACCAGTACCACGGTACAGCATCGGATTGGTTCAATTACGAGAAAATGTTTGCCAGCCAGCACTTTGTGGGCTTCCCCTACGCTCCCTTCCATTCGAACAATATGGATTTTTCCGTCGGTGGCCCCGTGATTCCACACCACCACACGTTCTTCTACTTCGCAGTGGAACCGTTGCGTTCGGCCTCAAGTGCGGGAGGATCAGTTACATTTCCGGATCCTCAGTTCATTCAGTACGCGCAAACCAACTTCCCCGGAACCGTTGGCACCGGAGTGCTGACCAATTTCCTCCCGGCCGGGATTTCCGGCGCCGCAATCGCACCCGGCGGCACAGCCGCCGGCGTTTTCGGGACCGGCCCAAGCGGATGCGGTACTCCCACAACCGACAATATTCCCTGCTCATTGCCAATGATCGACACAGGTTCGTACGGGGCCACTTCCATCCGCAACGGTACCCAGTACTTTGCTCGACTCGATCAAGTTTGGAAGTCTGATCGCGTTTACGTAAGTCTGTTCCGAACTTTGTTGCTCTACGGTGCTCCTTCGCCCATGCCGCAATTCTCCGCCTTGAACAACACATGGGAGGTTGCCGGGCAGGCGACTTGGAGTCACACCTTTTCTTCCAGCACGCTCAATGAATTCACCGCCGGACTGAGTCGCGTGGAAGGGAAGGAGGGCACCGGCGCTCAGAACTATACCGTCCCGGTCATTGACGTAAACGGCATTAACATCGATGGCGGTGCTGCATACGGGACGGGCTTCGCCCTCGGAGACTTCATTCAGCACAACTATCACTGGCGCGACGTACTCACTCATGTTCGAGGCACGCACACGCTGAAATTTGGCTATGAAGGCTGGTACGGGGATGACGTTGAACCGTTCCAGGGACCGTGGTCGCATCCAACCTTCCAGTTCAGCAATCTGCTTACGTTAGCCTCGGACAACCCCACTTATGAAACTGGAGTCTATTACAACCCTAACACCGGCCAGGAACAGCTGTGGAGCTGGGATGCGGCCTCAAGAACCTTTGGCCTTTTTGCCGAAGATACCTGGAAGGCGAAGAAGAACCTGACGCTCACTGTGGGGTTGCGCTATGACGACAGCGGCAATCCATGGTCGAAGAGTCCGTCGACGGTTTTCGGGAATTTCTATTTCGGTACGGGCAATACCGAGCAGGAACAGATCGCCAATGGTTACGCAAAGGCAACCCACAATGCATTGCTGCATTCGGTCGACAATTTGTTCAGTCCGCGCGTAGGTTTTTCGTGGGATCCAACCTCAAAGGGAAACTGGGTGGTCCGCGGAGGGTTCGGCATTTACAACAACTGGCTCACTCAGGCCAATGTGCAGGAGGAGTTTCGCGGAAGTCCGCCGGGTGAGGTTGAGCCCACTTTCTTTGCCGGCGGAACAGCGACGGCTCAACCACCAATCTTCGTGCTGGGAACCAGCAGCAAACCTCCATTTGGCTTCACATTCCCGACGTTTACAGGCGGGCTCAACGCGCAAGGAGGCGTGGTCGGTGCCAGCTTTTCGATCGGCGGTATCAATCCGTTGCTACAGTCGCCCAAGGCTGACGTGTGGGCAATCTCGGTGGAACGGAAGATTACCAAGGCACTTGCAGCCAGCGTGGGCTATAACGGCTCCCACTCCTACAATATCGTCGGGAATGGAAACTCGATTGGCAACGTTTCGTATGGAGTGAACATCAATGTCTTGCCCGACGATTTGATCATCCATGAAAGCCTGACTCCTACGCGACTAAATCCAAGTTTCGGTCCCATCACCTACGCCGACAACGATCGCTACGGCAACTACGACGCCGTCTACTTTGATGTCCGGGGACGCTTCTCTCGGGGCTATGTGGACGCTTCCTATACGAGATCACGATCCTATGACGATGGATTGGACTATCCCACTCCGTTCAATCCGGGGGCATATTACGGACCATCAATTTTCGACGCCCCCAATCGCTTTTCGCTGAGCTTCAACTATTCGCTGAAAGGCCTGAATAACGGGAATGGGGCAGTTGGAAAACTTACCGGAGGTTGGGGAATCAGTGGGACGAGCATTTTCCAATCCGGCTACCCGCTTACGGTCGACAACACGAATTCGTTTGAGCCGGTTTGCCAGATCACTACCGCCGGTGCACCGCCTTGTCCGTCACCTGCAAATCCAGCTGTGGGCTACGCTCCTGGAAGTGGCGACTACAACGCCGATGGCAACAACCTGGACTACCCAGACGCCCTGAGCTATTCCCAGCTCACGAAGAATAGCGCCTGGCTTGCGGGGGCAATTCCCAAGAGTGATTTTGCGGTTCCCACTTTCGGCTCCGAAGGGAATGAAAAGGCTATGCAGTTCCGCGGCCCCAATTTCGCCGAGACCGATATTAACTTTTACAAGGATAATCGGATAACCGAGAGAGTCAATTTCCAGTTCCGGTTTGAAATCTTCAACTTCTTCAACCGCCCCAACTACGCAGATAATAGCGTTGATGTAAATTTCCCAGACACAATTTTCGGACAGGCAACGGCATCGCATGAGCCGCGATTTTGGCAATTGGGAGGGCGCCTTTCGTTCTGAACGATACCACTACCGTCCGACCTGTTTCGGGTGAAGCAGCTCGAGGGGTTTTCGAAGTTGATCGCGAAGTTGTGCAGGCGAAATTGACGTTTCGTCGCTCGGCCGATACGCCCGAAAGCAGTGGCCCTCGGGCGTTCAGCTGCAAAGAACAGCCGAATTTGTTGAAGCCGGTGACGTCATAAGTTATAACAGCATTTTCAGTTACCGGCCTGCGCGATGAGAAGTATCTACGTGACCCGAAGACTTCGTTGGTGCATCCCAGGATTTTGGGCTTTCTGCTTGTTTGCGGTTCTGATATGGGCTCAGAATTCTCGGGACGATCGCTTCGATTCCATCTATTCTGCCTTGCAGGGCGGGAACTTCCAGGAAGCGCTGAATCTGATTCATTCCGCGCTGTCCCGCTTTCCCAATGAAGCCCAGCTATGGGCCATGCAGGGCGTTGCCTACGCCAGCGAGAAAAGCCAAACTGCGGCGCTGGCCTCGTTTCGCCACGCCATCCAGCTTTCTCCTGACTATCTTCCTGCACTTCAAGGTGCGGCTCAAATCGAGTACGACCAGGGAAAGCCGGACGCAATTCCATTGATCAAGCATGTACTTCGGCTCAGGCCAGGGGATCCCACCAGTCACGGCATGCTGGCTCTTCTTGAGTATCAGCAGGGGGAGTGCAAGGCCGCAGTTGAGGATTTTGAAAAAGCAGGGACCCTGTTGAATGCTCAACGCGCCGCTCTGCATGCGAACGCAATCTGCCTCGTGCGGTTGAAACAATTTGATAGGGCAGCGTTGACATTTGAGCGAACATTGGCCTTAAATCCCGACGACGCTCGAGAGCGTCGGTTACTGGCGGCCATTCAGGTTATGGCCGACAAGCCGGCAGACGCTCTGATCACTTTGGGGCCGCTGTTGCAAGGCAAAGATCCAGATGCGGACACGCTAGAACTGGCATCGCGAGCTCACGAGGGGATGAAGGACACCTCCGAAGCGGTAAACCTGCTTCGTCAGGCCATCCTTCTGGAGCCGCAGAATCTGAACCTGTACCTGGATTTCGCGGACCTCTCCTACGTCCACGATTCGTTCCAGGTTGGCATTGATGTCATTACCGATGGTCTTGCGTCGCAACCGAACGCGGCGCCGCTCTATTTTTCTCGGGGAGTCTTATATGTCCAGCTCGCACAATACGATAAAGCGGAAGCCGATTTCGAAAAGGCTTACGAGTTGGACCCGAATCAGTCGCTCAGTTCCGCAGCCCAGGGATTGGCTGCAGTGCAGGAAAATAACTATGATCGCGCTTTAGCGAAGGTGCAGGCCGCGCTCGCCCGCAAGCCGGACGATGCTTTTATGCTCTATCTGCGGGCAGACATTCTCGCCGCCAGAACCTCAAACCCTGCCGATGCCGATTTTCGATCGGCCCTTCGCTCTGCCCGCAGAGCCGTCAGCTTACAGCCCACGCTCGGTCCGGCTTGGACTGTGCTGGCGAAACTTGATTTGCAGGCTGGAAAATACAAGCAGGCGGCTGAAGAATGCCGGCGCGCCTTGCACGACAATCCCTCGGATCAAGCAGCCCTCTATCATCTCATTCAGGCCCTGCGCAAGACCGGTGACATGGGCGAAATTCCAGAATTGCTGAAGCGGTTGGCGCGACTACGACAGCAGGCTGCCAAAGACGAAAGCGATCGCTACCGCTATCAACTGGTCGAGGCAGATACGGTGCATTAGTCACCTCGCCGTGCGTTGCGGGTCCGTCGATTTCCACTTCAGGTTCTCGATCCCGCCAGGAGAACACGCAGGATGGTCTCGCGATTTCCGTCTACGCTCGCATTCTGGAGATTGCTCCTGCTTTTGTCTCTCTTGCGAGTGCTGCTCTCTGCGCGGCTGCCTGCGGCGCAGTCTGCGGAAAATAAGTCCGCCGGCGAGCACCGCGCTTCCGTTCTGCCAGCCGAGCCTGATGGCGCAAATCGGTGCTTATTCTGCCACCCCTCGGAGGTGGAAGGATATTCCCACTCGGCGATGGCACATTCTTTGCGGCGCGCCGCCAAAGAGCCCGACGGCACCGTGAACGCAAATGGCGCCAGGATCACGATGCACTCCTCGCCAACCGGATTCCGGCAGAAATGGGAGAACGCAGGCGATACGGCGGAATATCACATTGACTGGGTAATTGGTTCAGGGACTCACGCTCAAGGATTCCTGCTGAGTTTGGGGGGCCATTTATTCCAGTCCCCCGTTGCCTATTACACCAGTCGACGGTCGTACGATCTGGCTCCGGGCTACGAAAATCAGCCCGATCCCGATTTTACGCGGCCCGTGCCTGAAGAGTGTGTGCTTTGTCACTCCGGAACAGCACTTCATGTTGCCGGCAGTTTGAATCAATATCGCTCTCCGGTTTTTGCGGATGAGGGTATAACCTGCGAGCGCTGCCATGGTCCGTCGGAACACCACCTCGCAGACCCCCGTGCGGACACTATTATCAATCCCGCCAAATTAGCACCGCCGGCTCGCGACAGCGTGTGCGAGCAGTGTCA
>JASHRE010000811.1 GCA_030037515.1 Candidatus Sulfotelmatobacter sp. | reverse complement strand
CCATTGACGTTCTGACCGATCGTGAAGTTATACGGCGTTCCGGAATTGACGATCAGAAACGGATTCAGCCTGAATCCGTAGGGTCCAGCCATGGAGCCACCGAGTAGACCACGATCATGCGTGTCGAATGCTGCCCGGCCGTAGTCGGCCATCGGATCGTAGGGATTTGAAAGGAATTCCGGAGGACTGGTCGCAGCATTGGAAGTGAATCCTCCGGTGACGCTGGTATCACTATTGATCGGGCTGCCCGTACCCAAATTGCTGTTCGCATAGTTGAGCGTGTAAAAACCGAATAGAGACAGCCTCGGCCCAACATTCATGCGGACATTCGCAATAAGCTCGTTTTGCCGATAAATGCCTTCGGAATCGTATTGGAAAATGGTGTCGTTGCCATAGAGATCGCTCAACGGACGCACACCGGTGGCGGGCGGTCCGGGATTATATGTTCCCGGCAATGGGGCGTTGACATTGCGGATGAAAAATTGATGATCCCCGATCGAGTTTAGATAAGTTACTGCCAAAGTTGCATTCTTCGTTAGCTGCCGCTCCAGGCCAACCGCCGACTGTATGGTGTACGGCGCTCGCAAGTTTGGCGAAGCACGGTAGTACGTGGGCGAGGTCAGGGAACCTAGCTGGGCGGGACTCGGAATGTTTGGATAAAACGTCGGATTGTCGACGACGTATTGCGTCTGCCCCGTTCCACTCGGATTCAGTCGAAGGGTCTGCAGCACGAGATCGTACGTGAACCGGTTGTAGAACATGCCGAAACCGGCTCGGAGCACGGTTTTAGGCTGGGTTTTGCCGGATTGCCCCAGCCCCCAGGATAGCGTCATGCGTGGCCCAAAATCAGCATGATCGCTCATGTGATTCTGCGTCTCGAAACGCAATCCGTAACTCAGCATAAAGTTGGGCCGAATCCGCCAGTCGTCCTCCCCATAGAGACCGGCGTCAAACAATGAAACATTAAACTGCGTAGGTCCGGTCGCGATCGAGAACTGAGAAGGTCCACACTGGTTTTGCGCACCTGGCGTGCACGGGGCTCCGGTCACGGTGTTGCGATATGCGGTCAGAGAAGAAAACGTATACATGCCGTTGAAGTTGGTGTGCGATTGGTTGGAGTCGGTCGTGGCGCGCAATCGCCCGCCGAATTTGATGAAGTGCCGACCGTGATTAATAGAAGTGTAGTTTTGCAATTCGAAGTGGTTTTCATAATCGAGTATCGTTCCTACGTTGTTGCCGCCACTGGTGAAGGCACCAAGCACGGAAGTCGTTAACGTCGGCGTAACCAGAGGAGACTGGTCGTTGTTGTCGCGAATGTATTGAGACCGGGTTTCGTTGATCACATTCGTGCTGAGAACTTGTGTGTCGCTCATCTGCAACGTCTGCTCGGTGTCGTTGAGGTTGTACGCCTGGTCGGGGTAAAGCGAAAACTGTCCCACTCCTTCGTTCTGCTCCGTGTTCTTGGTGAACTGGTAACGAACCATGAGCGTGTTATTGGGCGTAAGTTGGAAATCCAGGCGTGGACTCACGTTGGTTCTGGTCGAGGGATTGGGTATGGCCTGAGTGAAGGGGACGACGTCGAAGCTGGGATCCAGAACCGTAGCGTAGACGATGCTGACGTTGGCAATGTCTCGCCGCTGCGCATCGAGGAAGAACGAAGCCCCCTTCGTCAGCGGCCCACTCAGGTTCCCGTCAAAAAGCTCGGAGTTGTAGGGTGGCTGCGCGACCTCAACCGGACTCCAGATGGAGTTGAAGGCAGAATCGTTTCCATCCGCCAGAAACTGCCCATGGAATTTGTTTGTCCCCGGTTTGGTGAAGATTTCAATCCTTCCATAACCGAGCGTGTCGTATTCCGCAGAGAAAGGATTCTGGTTGATGCGAATCTCGCGAATCGAGGACTTTGGTGGAATTTGTCCACCCGTGAAACCGTCGATGTAAATCTGTCCGCCGTTGGGACCGGCGGAAGGTCCGGCCAGAGCCTCCAGTTCCGATTGCAATTCATCCGGGTCATCGGACAACGCTTCCAGATCCTTGCCCTGAATCACGATCGAACTTGCATTCTCCGAGGGACTGAGACCCACCTGCGGTGGCCCTTCTCCCTGGACCTGCACATTTTCCTGCTGCACAGCAATGTTCAGCGCGAAATCGAACTGCTTTGTCTCGCCCGCCGCGACAGCCACGTTCTGCTCAATGTCGGCCTCAAATCCTGGAGCCATCGCGGTGACGGTGTATGTTCCAGGCGTCACCCCCTTGAACTCGTACACTCCCTGATTGTCGGACTGAGCAGTGGTTTTCTTGCCGTTCTGTGAAGCGATCGATATGGTGGCGTGTGGAACCACCGCTCCTGATGGGTCCGTCACTTTCCCGCGCAGAATTGCAGTGGACACACTCTGCCCCGCCACGAATGCCGAAAACAACACGCTGCACAAGAGGCATGCAAGGAATTGAGTCCTAGGTCTTTTAAGCATCATCGTCTTATCCGATTTGCCAATCTTGCGTCGGGTACTCGCCGCGGCGAAAGCGGTACAAGATGAGATGCCTGGAACGAAATGACTTATCGTCAAACAGTGTAAAGTTCCATTGATTTTTGCTTCGATATCCAACAATAAATGGCCCGTCCCCGCCGCCCGATTAAGTCCCGATGCCCCAGTTTGCACGTTTGATTCCTCGGTCATTCAACATGGCTGCCGGATGAGCCATACCGCCCTGCAAGCCGGCCGCTGCAAGGAAGAAGGCGCAAATCATCGGTAAAAAGGCTACGCTTGCCCCAGCCCTGGTGGGCGATTACACCATGCCCCTGTTCATCGTTGCTGCTCTGCGAGTGGGCGTGCGATTTTCAGGGGAGTCTCGGATATGCGCGATCCCTCATTGGCAGAAAATGTTGGCCGCATCCTGGCCGTCGCTGCCGGCTTTGAATTCGATTCATGGCCGCTCTCGTACATTGAATTGCCAGTGCGCAACGATTCTGAGAAGAGCGTCTTCGCCGATGATCCGGATGTCGAGCGTATCCCAGAGATGCTGACCATGCAATTCGGCCCGCAACCAGCCCCACCTCAGCGCAAAGACCAATTTTCGATGACCGCTTAGCTTCCAGCAACTCGAATCCGCGCGGCGTTGGCAGCTCGCCCGTTTCGCTCGAACATTGCGGCTCTCCGCTCCTTTGCGTCTGCATTTTCCTGTGGGGGATCTCACCGCCGCCCAGAGTGCGGTTTCGAGGACATCCTCTTCGCCGGCCAACAAAGCATTAAGAGAATATGCGTGCCCTATCCGGCCAGCGCGACTAGCCCGCAATTTTCTCCGCCTGACAACCCTCCGATTTGATGCGGGACCGGCAACGCGCGAAAAGGGTGGAACATCTTAAAGCAAACATCCGGGAACGCAACTTTCGAACCGTGTGGTCGGGGATGATCTGCGATGAGTGATGACCGGGACGACCAATGCGGACGTGAGTGTTCTCGCGATGGCATTGGGACTCCCTCAGAGCCTCTCAACAGTCCGCTGAGGAGGCCAGCGAATGATTCCCAAAACCATGAAAACGGCCGTTGC
>JASHRE010000810.1 GCA_030037515.1 Candidatus Sulfotelmatobacter sp. | reverse complement strand
CCTGAGCCAGGCTGTCCGTACTATGGACACGCCGCTACGCCCCGCCGGCACTCCCGCCCAACCCGATTTCCCCAGTTTCACTTCGGCGAAAGAACGCGCCGAGGCCGCGCAAAAGCAATTGCGGGCGATCGTCGATAAATATCCGCACACGCGCACCTCTGACATGGCCCGTTATCTCCTGGGCGTGACGGCATTGAATCTGGGCAATACCAGCGCCGCCGAAATTGACTTTAAAGCGGTCGGTTCCACCGGAGATCGCGACGTCGCGGCGCTCGCCAAATTCGCCCTGGCCTCGCTCTATGCCGACAACAACCGGACCAAAGACGCGGTCGCGCTCTATCAGGAACTCATCAACAAACCGACCGTTACCGTGAGCAAAGTCACGGCACAGCTGCAGCTGGCTGCGCTTTATCAGACCTCCAACCAGCCGCTCGACGCCAAGCGCGTCTACGAGCAAGTCAAAAAAGAAAATCCCACCACGGAGGCCGGCCAACTGGCCACGCAAAAATTGGCAGGACTGAAGTAGCCGGGCCTCCGAGTTCGGGCGTCAGACCTCGGAACGCAACCCCTCGGACCGCTCAACCGGAAATTCGATGAGGTAAAGCGATGTCCGCGCCTGATTCTTCCAATCTGGGGTCTGGCCGAGCTCCGAGTTCTTCCCTGACCTGTTACCATGTTGCGTTCCATATCACGGGATCCACATGGCCGAGATAACCCTCCGCGTCAACGGCAAGGACAACAAAGTTGACGTTCCCTCCGAAACTCCGCTGCTCTGGGTCTTGCGCGATACTCTCGAACTCACCGGCACAAAATTCGGTTGTGGCGCCGGACTCTGTGGCGCCTGTACTGTCCATCTCGACGGCAATGCCGCGCGCTCCTGCTCGACTCCCGTTTCGCAAGCAGCCGGCAAGAGCGTCACGACGATCGAAGGCCTCGGCGCTGGCGGCCTTCATGTCCTTCAGCAGGCATGGATCGACGAGGAAGTTCCGCAATGCGGCTACTGCCAGACCGGGCAGATCATGTCCGCCGCGGCTTTGCTCGCTAAAACGCCGAATCCTACCGACGAGCAGATCAACCAGGCCATGAACGGCAATCTCTGCCGTTGTGGAACCTATGAGCGCATTCGCAAAGCCATTCATCGCGCCGCCGCGGAGGGAGGCTCGCGATGAGCCCCATTTCCCGCCGCGAATTTATTGGCGCTGGCGTTGCCGCCGGAGCTGGCCTGGTCATTGGTTTCTACCTTCCGCATGGGCGACGCGGAGAGCACGAATCGTTTTCACCCAACGCTTACCTTCGCATCACTGTCGACAACAAAGTCACAATCGTGGTCGCGCGTTCCGAGATGGGTCAAGGCGTTCGCACCGCGTTGCCGATGATCCTGGCCGAGGAACTCGAAGCCGATTGGAAGCAAATTGAAATCGAGCAAGCGGGGGCAAGCACGCTCTTCGGCGACCAGACAACCGGCGGCAGCGCCAGCGTCCGCACCACGTGGGATCCGATGCGCAAGGCCGGTGCACAAGCACGCGAGATGCTGATCTCCGCTGCCGCTTTGACTTGGAGCGTTCCGCGATCCGCATGCAGCGCCGAAAATGGACGCATCCGGCATGCAGCCTCCGGTCGCACCTTGAGTTACGGCGAGTTGGCGGGCAAAGCCGCGACTTTGCCGATCCCGACCGACGTCCCGCTGAAGCAGGCCAAGGATTACAAGCTCGTCGGAAAGCGCCTGGCGCGCGTCGATTCGCCCGCCAAAGTCAGAGGCGAAGCCACATTCGGCATCGACTATCGTTTACCCGGAATGAAATTTGCGGCGTTATCCCGCTGCCCGATCATCGGGGGCAAGGTTTCAAATTTCGATGACAAAGATTCCAGAAAGCTTGGGAGCGTGAGTTATGTGGGGACGATCGGCGATTCCGCGGTCGCAGTGGTCGCTGATTCGGTCTGGGGCGCGATGGAGGGCCGCCGCCTTCTCAACATTGGATGGGACGAAGGCCCGAACAAAGATCTGAACACTGCCGCAGTTGTCACCTCCCTGAAGCAGGCGGCGTCAAAAAAAGGCGCCAGCCTTTATCTCGCCGGAGATCCGGCCAAAGCCAGCGGCCGGCGTATCGCGGTGGAATACTCGTTGCCCTTCATGGCCCACGCCCCCATGGAGCCGGGAAATTGCACGGCGCATTATCAAGGGTCAAAGTGCGAGTTGTGGGCGCCAACGCAAGTCCCGCAGGATTGCCGCGATTCCGTAGCACAGGCCGTCGGCCTCGATCCCGATCAAGTCAAAGTCAACGTCACGCTCATGGGCGGAGGCTTCGGCCGCCGTCTCGAACACGACTACGCGGTCGAAGCCGCACTCGTCTCGAAAGCCGTTGGCGCTCCAGTGAAGGTTGTGTGGACGCGCGAAGATGACATGCGCTCATCCACCTATCGTCCTGCGAGTTTGCATCAGCTCAGTGCCACACTCGACGGCTCTGGATTTCCCATTGCCCTCATGCATCGCATCATCGCGCCCTCCATCAGTGGCCAGAAAGGCCAGCCCACGCCCGGCGGTGTCGATCCCGACCTGCCCGACGAGGCCGGCCCAGTTTACGGGATTCCGAACTACTCGATCGAATATGTGATGACCGAGACTCCCGTGCCGCTCGGGTGGATGCGATCGGTCTACGCTCTGCAAGCCGGTTTTGCGCTCGAAAGTTTCATCGATGAACTCGCAGTCGCAGCGGGCGAAGATCCGCTGCAGTACCGGCTGCATCTGCTCGCCAAAGATCAGGACTTGCCGTACTTCACCACGACATGGAAAACAGCGCGCATGCGCGGCGTGCTGCAGCTCGCCGCCGAAAAGGCAGGATGGGGCAAGCCCTTGCCCGCCGGCGGTTATCGCGGCATAGCCTGCTTCGGCTGCTTCGCCTCCTACGTGGCAGAAGTTGTTGAGATCACGGCATGGAGCGGTTCGATCACCGACGGCCCAACCGTCCCGCCACCGCGCGTGCACCGCGTGGTCTGCGCAGTCGACTGCGGGCAAGTCGTCAATCCCAGCATTCTCGAACAGCAAATCCAAGGCGGCGTGGTCTACGGCCTGGCGAATGCTTTGCGCGCCAGAATCACCCTCGAGAAAGGACGCGTCGTCCAAGGCAACTTCGACGATTACGCCCCTTTGCGCATGAACGAAACACCGACGGTTGAGGTCTATGCCGTTCCCAGCGCCGAATCGCCAACCGGAATCGGAGAGCCGTCTGTTCCGCCGATCGCTCCGGCGCTATGCAACGCGATTTACGCCGCAACCAAAAAGAGAATTCGTTCTCTACCAATTTTGTCCACTTAACTCAAATTGTGTGAGGACAGCCACCCTCGGCTGTCCAGCGGAGCGCACCTCCGCAGCTTTCTAGTGCAAGGGCTGAAAGTCATGTCGCGAATGTTGGCTGGTTTTCTGCTGATCGCCTCCTTTTCCTTCGCCCAGACCACGCCACTCAGCTCCGTTCCCCCTTCTCGCCTCGCCCACCTTCGCCACGGCGTCAATCTCAGCGCGTGGTTTGCGCAGGTCTATGATCCCAGGGGATACACCAAAGAACACTTCGAGGCCTGGAACACTAGGCAAGATATCGCGCTGATCAAATCCGCGGGTTTCGACCACGTTCGCCTCAGCGTGAATCCGCAGCCGCTGATGGACGCCATGCGTCGCTCGGACCGCGGCGCTGAATATTTCGGCTATCTCGACGCCGCCATGAAAATGATCCTCGACGCCGGGCTGACCGTCGAACTCGACATGCATCCAGATTCGGATTTCAAGGCGAAGCTGGAGCAGGACGACTTGGTCGAGCGCTTCGCGGATTTCTGGCGCACAGTAGCGCAGCATTACTCTTCATGGAGTGCCGACCGTGTCTTCTTCGAGATTCTCAACGAACCCGAGATGCGCGATTCTTACCGCTGGTACGGTGTGGAAGCCAAGCTGGCCGCAGCTATCCGCCAGGCTGCGCCCGCGCATACGATCCTCGCCGCCGGTGCGCGCTGGGACGACGATGATGACGTGATCTTCCTCGAGCCCCTGCGCGATCCCAACGTCGTCTACGTTTTTCATTTCTACGAGCCGCACATCTTTACGCACCAGAGCGCAACCTGGGGAGCATATTACTGGCGCTGGGTGAAGAGGCTGCGCTATCCGTCATCGCCGGAAAATGCCGCGCAGGTCGCGGCGAGTATTCCCGAAGCCCTCAACCGCCTCTATGTCATTCGTTACGGTCAAGATCACTGGGACGCGTCGCGCGTCGAAGCCGAAATCAATCAGGCCGCGGATTGGGCAAAGCAGAATCGCGTTCCGCTCATCTGCAACGAGTTCGGAGTGTTCCGCGACGGCGCGGATCCTGAGGACCGCGTCCGGTGGATTACCGACGTCCGCACGTCGCTCGAGCGCCACGGCATTGGCTGGGCCATGTGGGATTACTCCGGCAGCTTCGGCGTCGCGATCAAGAAAGACGGCGTGGCCACGCTGGATGAAGCGACGGTAAAAGCCTTGGGTCTCTCCAGGCCATAAACATCTTGGCCGACAAAACTTCTGGAGCTTTCTGCGGCACTACGGTGTCTAAGCCCTTGGGTTCTATCCACATGGTAATTCGACCGCCAGGACACTTCGCCTCGCGAGGTCGCCTCCATGCTCGAAGCTTTGCAGCTCAGCAAGCGCTACTCATCGATCCCTGCCGTTCAAAATCTTTCGTTCACGTTGCGTCCCGGCCAAGTCCTCGGCTGTCTTGGGCCAAACGGCTCGGGCAAGAGCACGACGGTGAAGATGCTGACCGGGTTGCTCGAACCCAGCAAAGGCGTGGTTCGCTTCAACGGCAGCAACATTCAAGACGATCTTCGAGGCTATCGCCGTGTTCTCGGCTACGTGCCTGAGGAAGCGCATCTCTATCCCTACCTGAGCGGATGGGAATATCTGGAAATGATCGCGACCTTGCGCGGGATGCCGAGCAACGAAATCAAACGCAAGATCGATCT
>JASHRE010000809.1 GCA_030037515.1 Candidatus Sulfotelmatobacter sp. | reverse complement strand
TCCCGTACGGCATTTACACGATTCCCGAGATTTCGATGGTCGGTCACACAGAAGAGCAACTGACCCAGCAGAAGATTCCCTATGAAGTCGGACTGGCGCGCTACGCCGAACTGGCCAAGGGCCAGATGCTCGGAGACGAGCAGGGTCTGCTGAAGCTTTTATTCGACCCGGATTCACTCAAGTTGTTAGGGGTACATGTAATTGGTGACCGCGCCGCGGAAATCGTTCACATCGGTCAGGCGGTTCTTACGATGGGCGGTACGATCGAATACTTCCGCGATACCGTGTTCAACTATCCCACACTGGCCGAAGCTTACAAAGTTGCGGCGCTCGATGGTCTGAACAAACTCTGAGGCGGAGGGGAATAAAGACGGTGCAGGAAGAAGTTGTAGCGGAAACGTTCCTCGATTTTGATCCCGGTACGCTTTGTGCAGGACGATTCACCCGGCGTCGGATTTCTCTGGTTCGTGGTTGTTCGTTGCTATGGCAACTCTGCTTCTGCCTCTCGGTCTCTGGGGATTGTAGAACCGCGGATGTTTGGCTGTCGGGAAGCAGGGCCAGTGGTAAACTTCTGGGTCATGAAGCAAGGAGGTGTTCGATGCATCTGCTTCGGTTTGGCGTATGGATTACGGCGCTCGCAACGCTCGCGGTACTGAACGGAGCTGCACAGGAGCGGCCTAGGACCCATCAGTCAGCCTACATCAACTACATTGCTTGGAATGGCACAAGGTACAGCGCGAAACCCGATGGCAACGGTTTTCTTATTGCTGAAGAAGGAGATTGGAAGAAGGGCTTTTCCGATACCCACATCGGTTACATAGCCTGGGATGGGTCGAAGTGGGATGCAAAACCTGAGGGCAAGGGTTTTACCATCGCTCCCGAAGGAAATTGGAAGAAAGGCTATAGATCAGACACCATCGATTACCTTACCTGGGACCACAAACAATGGAGGGCTTGGCTGCAGCAGGATCGAACTTTTCAAATTGAGGAGCGTTGAGATCGAGGGCCCTTGCGGGCTGATGATCCACCCTAACGTAAAAGAACCACCGGCCGTTTACAGCGAGGCCCATGCGCACGCGGAGGGAAGCTTGCGATTGCAAGATGATCCCGTATGATTTCGCGCAACGGAGTATACGCGACCAGTTTTTTCTGTTTGCAGAATGATAGGCTGTCGAACCCGGCAAATCCCCTAAACTTGGAGGCGAAAATGAGAAAACTGACTGCGGCTTTCAGCATATTGGCCTTTTGTTTGATTCTCACGGCCCAAGAGCCGGTCGTGGACATTGACAAGAAAATCCATCCTAATCTGGCCGAGGCGCAGCGTCTGGTTGTAGAGGCAAACCATTACGTGGAATTGGCGCAAAAAGACAACCGATACGACATGAAAGGTCACGCGGAAAAAGCCAGAGACCTGTTAGTTCAGACGAATAGGGAACTGAAGGCCGCAGCGGAAGCAGCCAACGCAGCGATGAGGAAATAAAACTGGACACAAGGCGCATTCGCCAACGTCCTCTCGCTTCGCGAGGGACAACCACGGGGCAAAGTGTCTTCCGAAGATCGTCTTGTGTGCAGCTCTGAACGGCGAGGTAAACAGGGTCCACTCGCCCAAAGCCGCACTCCAATTCGGTCACTTGCGGCAACCGTGCCCCCGCCTTCGCGCCAATGATCGCGCTGGCCTCGCTCAGGCCAGTCGGACCAACCGCCCCGTGCGCCGCATCGTGTTCAAGTCGTATTCAAACGCGGTGCCGCAAATGAGGCAGACTTGGTAGTCCTGCCCGTTCGTGCCGCTGTGCGGCCATGAGAAGCGATGGGGACAGAGCCAACGAAGAAACTGCTTAACAAGTGCTGACATGAGCCACCTTTCGACAAAGCGACAGTCGGATATTTTCGGCCAGAGAATAGTTTTGGGGCGGCGATAGCGAGCTTTCTACCCGGAAAGTACCACGAAAGCACTCAGCCGATTGCACACTCCAGTGCAACACGGTCCAGATTGACGGCCAGTGCCCGGTCTAATTACCGCCCCCGCGATCAATGAAATGGCGGAAGCCGTGCCTGCCCCGCAGGCCCGTCTGCGCCACAAAGAACACAGGCTGCGAGTCGTTTGAAAAACAAGCGCTCGACCTGAGCACAAACCGTCCAGGTCGAGGCGCGGCGGAACTCGTCGGGCGAAGAGCCTACTGTCGCGGGCTTTGTTTTCCTTGCCTGTGGTGGCGTCCTGTTTCTTGCCGCCGCATGGTTTCCGAGCAATATCCTGCGCTCCTGGACCTTCTGTCTGTTTTGGGTAACTTACCCGTTGCTTGTGTCACCTGGAGGCAATAGTTGCAACGAGTCATGGACGAATCCGACGCCGGTATTATGCCGGGGCCGACTTCTTACGCCTTTTCCCGAAGCTGTCCGGAAGAAGCTCCCACCTCAGGCTATCGCCGCAACTGTCGTATTCGGGATGCTAACTTGGCGACTGACACATACCTTGTGTGGGGGATCAGGGCAGACATTATCCGGGAGGGCAAGAATTGGGCGTCCTCAAGGATGCGGTCGTCGAAAACGGAAAACAGACAGTGGACGGTGTCAGCCGGCAACATGTGCTTTTCGTAAACATGAAAATCAGATACAACGGGGGCAACGTTGCGTCCGACAATGCCATGTTTGCAAATTGTACGTTCGATCTTCCTCAAACACCGCAAGGCATTAAAGTTGCCTCTGATGTCGCCCAGGCAGGATTGAAGTAGGACCTGATATCAAACTCTTCACCGAGTTAAACCACTAGCAGCCCACGGCCTGAAAACTGCGGGCGAGTCGGAACCTATTCCATCTCATTCCATCTCACTTCCCCGGCCTCGTATTCCGATGATCTCGCGCAGCTTTTTCAGGAAACGCGTCCCTGTCTCGAACTCCCGATCCCGGCGCACTCGCAGATTGCCTTGAGGCATTTGAGGACGCTCTAACGCTCTAACGCGACCTCCGTCATCCTTCCGCTGAGACAAAGGGCTTTCGGATAAATGAGATGCAATCCCGGAGAGCCTTGGCCAACGTGATTAATGCGGCTCGTGCCCCGGCACCGAGCCACTCCCTTCGACGATGTCTGGGAGTCGCGCTACAACATTGCTCCGACGCAGCCGGTTCCCTGTTCTCGCGGCACCACCGGTCTACCAACACAATATGGGAGATGTCGGAACCCGTTCCCGCGACTATGCCTCCCACACGGTGAGTT
>JASHRE010000808.1 GCA_030037515.1 Candidatus Sulfotelmatobacter sp. | reverse complement strand
CAGTTCGGATTGTCGCGCGCCTATCAGCAATCTGGCGACACCAACGACGCCCGCGAGCACCTCAAGCGATTTCAATACATCACCCAAAACAAGTACGGTTCGCCGATGAGCCTTGCCTACGGCGAGCAAGGACAATACTCGCGCACAGTGGAATCTCCGCAATCACAGTTGAAGCCTCCTCCCCAGATCAAGGTGCAGTTCGTGGACGTGACAAAGGAAGCGGGGCTGACTTCCGCACCGTCGCCCTTTGCCAATTTTGGTTCCGGTGCATGCTTTCTTGATTACGATGGCGACGGCAACATCGATATCCTTCTGGCGAATAACGGCGCCCAAGGCGGAATGACCCTATACCGCAACGTAGGGAATGGAAAATTTGAAGACGTCACCAGGAAGGCTGGACTTGATCCCAGTGCACATTCATTCAGTTGCACCACGGGTGATTACGACAACGACGGCGGCGCGGATCTGGCGGTGGTCGAGATTGGCGGGACAAGGCTGTTTCACAACCAGAAGGACGGCACCTTCAGGGAGGTAACGACTGAGGCCGGCATCAAGAGGCAAGGAGCGGACGCTGGACTGGCTTTCATTGACTACGATCACGATGGTGATCTCGACCTCTACGTCACTCAGCTCAACGGGCCATCAAACCTGCTTTCGCCGCCTGCTACCGGGCCGGTTCAAGTGGCTGAGCTCCGTGGAAAAAACACCATGTGGCGCAACAACGGAAACGGCACATTCAGCGATGTGACGGATGAACTCGGAGTTTTTGGAGGCGGCGTGGCGGGGGTGGGGACGCTCGGTTCCGATTTCAACAACGACCGCGCTGTGGATGTTGTCGTAGCGGGTGCGCTGAGCGATACCCTTCTTACTATTTATCAAAATCCGAGAGAAGGAAAGTTTGTACCCGCGAGAATGGGCTGGTTGGTTGGGCCTTCGCTTCCATATGCGGCGACCATAGGAGTTGCCCCATTGGACTTTGACCATGACGAGTGGATGGACTATGCGATTACACGCGCGTCGCCTCCTGCCGTTATGCTCGCACATAACATGCTGGGACACAGGGATAAAGGAGTTTGGTTTGAGCCTGTTCCTCTGCCCGAGACGGACTGGGTACGCGCCTACGGTGTCGCTGCCTTCGACTACGACAACGACGGCTGGGTTGATCTCGTCGCCGTCGGTGAGACGAAAGACGGCAAGGGCGAGATCAAGCTGTTCCGCAATCTCGGTCCGGACGGATTCAAAGACGTCACTGCCGACGTCGGCCTCGACAAAATTCATCTCGAAAACCCACGCGCGATCATCACCGGCGATTACGACAACGACGGTGCGGTTGATCTGCTGATCACGCAGGACGGCGGTCCCGCGGTGCTGCTGCGCAATGAAGGCGGCAACCGGAATCACTGGCTGCGGCTAGCGCTCAAGGGACTCGCCGACAACAAATCGGCGATCGGAACAAAAGTCGAAGTTTTCGCCGGAGGCAACCGCCAGAAATTCGAAATTTACGGATCGAACGGCTATCTCGGCCAGAACTCGCCCTATCTCACCGTCGGACTCGGCCAGTCCACCGAAGCCGATGTCGTCCGCATGCTCTGGCCGACCGGCGTGTTGCAAGACGAAATCAACGTCGCAGGCGACCAGCAGCAGAATTTCCTTGAAATTGACCGCCGCGGCAGTTCATGTCCCACCCTGTTCGTGTGGGATGGAAAGCAATACAAATTTGTTGCCGACATGCTCGGCGCGGGTGTCGTAGGACACTGGGTCGGCCCCGGCCAGCGCGACATTCCGCGTCCGGTGGAGTGGATCAAGATCGGTCGCGACATGATTCGGGAAAAGGAAAGTCAAAATCCCCGCCCGGTCGTTTCAGAAAACGCGGCGGCAAGGACGGGAGACCCGATACGCATTGCAACGACCGACGACCAACGACCGACGGCCGTTCTGAGTTTCCGCTTCATGGAGCCGCTCGAAGAAGCTGTGTATCTCGATCAGGTGCGGCTGCTGGCGGTCGATCATCCCGCCGATGTGGACGTGTTTCCCAACGAGTATTTCGCTTCGAATCTTCCATATCCAAAGTTCAAGGTTGTGGTGAGCCGAAACGCTAGGCCGCCAGCGGGGGCTTGGGATGATCACGGCCATGATGTCCTGCCCGACCTGCTTGCGCACCGCTACGTCGACGATTTCCCGCTGACCCGATTCCTCGGGTTCGGCAAGCCACACACTCTCACGCTCGATCTCGGTGAAGCCTACCGGGGCGGCCCGCTGTGGCTGCTCATGGATGGCGAAGTCGAATATTTCTCGGCGAACAGCATGTATGCGGCGTCTCAGGCGGGGATTACGGCGATCCCGCCATTTGTAGAATCGCAAGACGCGAGTGGAAAGTGGAAGCGTGTGGTGGACGATATGGGCTTTCCGGCGGGTGGTCCGCGGACGATGACCGCCGATCTCACCGGCAAATTGCCAAAAGGAACGCGCACAATTCGCATTACGACGAACCTGCAGATTTATTGGGACAGCATCCTGGTCGATCGCGCAACACAACCCGGTTCCTGTAAAGCAGATTCCTCGACTCGCGCAGACAGCGCGTTCGCCCGGAATGACAAGAGGGAGTGTGGTTTTCAAGAAACCCGCTTGACCACCGTTCCATTGATCAGTGCCGACCTCGAGCACCATGGATATCCGCTGAAGATCGAGGGCACGCCGCCCGGAAACGTGAATTACATTTACGAGCAAGCTAGCGCTACCGGGCCGTACACGCGTCCCATGGGAATGTACACGCGCTATGGCGATGTATTGCCTCTGCTCACAGCAACGGACGATAAATTGGCCGTCTTTGGGTCGGGTGATGAAGTGCGCCTCGATTTCGACCCGTCGAATCTGCCTCGATTGCCGAGCGGGTGGATTCGTGATTATTTCTTCGCCGCGAACGGCTATGAAAAAGACATGGACTTTTACGCGGCGGAGGGCAATTATGTTGCGCCGCTGCCATTCCTGAGCATGGGAGATTATCCGTATGGCCCGTCGAAGTCTTTCCCGATGGATGATGAACATGTGAAGTATCTGCTCGAATACAACACGCGGCATATGTCAGGCAACGAGCAACGCGGATACGCGTTCGACTATGGTGCTCATCAATAGTTTCGACGTGGCCATTGTCATCCTGAGGTGCATTTTCTGCGACAAGGGTGACAAAGGACACGTGGAATCGATTTAATATTGACATTTCCCGGCGTACCATAATCCAATAGCCCGACCCATGGAAACTTCAACTGCCGCTGCACCCGCCGTACCGCGCCTGCGCCCTACGCTCACGCTTTGGGACCTGATTTTCTACGGAATCGTGCTGATCCAGCCGATTGCGCCCGTGCCATTGTATGGAGTCGCACAGAAACTCTCCGACGGTCACTTCGTCACCATCATTCTGATCGCGCTGTTTGCCATGCTGATCACGGCGGTCAGTTATGGACGCATGGGGACGCTTTATCCCTCGGCGGGGTCGGCCTACACCTACGTCGGCAAGGGGTTGAATCCCCATCTCGGTTTTCTGGCCGGCTGGGCGATGATTCTCGATTACCTCCTGCAGCCCCTGATCAACACCGTTTGGATCTCCACTGCGCTCCATGAGCGGTATGTGCACCAGGTTCCATATGTGGTTTGGGCCTTGTTGATCGCGGGCATTATGACGGTGTTGAATCTGATCGGAGTGAAGGCTTCAGCCAATGCTAATAAGGTCCTGCTGGCGATCATGACCGTGGTCGTGGCCGCCTTCGTGGTCCTCGCCCTGAAATACCTGTACGGCGGACAGGGCTGGGCGGGACTGTTTTCCTTGCAGCCAATTTATGATCCGAACACGTTCAACTGGGGCAAGATCAAGGTCGCCACTTCTTTCGCCGCCCTTACCTACATCGGCTTCGACGGCGTGACCACGCTTGCCGAAGACGTTGAAAATCCCAAGCGCAACGTTCTGTTGGCCGTGGTGCTGACCTGCATTTTTGCGGGCGCATGCAGCGCCTTCGAGGCTTACCTGGGCGCCCGCGTGTGGCCTGACTGGCGCTCGTTTCCGAATCTTGAGACCGCTTTCATGGACATTTGCCGTCGCGTCGGGGGCTCCGTTTTGTTCAACGCGATGGGAGTGATCTTGATCGTGGCGGCCTTCGGCAGCGGCTTGACCGGGACCCTGGG
>JASHRE010000807.1 GCA_030037515.1 Candidatus Sulfotelmatobacter sp. | reverse complement strand
AACGGGAACGCCTATGAAGAAGGCCTCAGCGAAGGTTGGAATCCCATTCAGAAATATTGGAAAGAGCCGACCGCGGCTAATCGAGCCGCGCTTCGAAATTTTCTCGAGCCGGAGACTACAAAATGGCAGTACACCCACGGCGTGACGGATCCGGAGAGCGTTCCGCCAGAAGCGTACACGTTGGATGCGGCCCTGCTCGAACGTCCGGGGAACGAAGATATTCAGCTCGATTTATTTCTCGACTACGCCTCGAACGTTAAGCTCTATCCAAAATTTCAGGAATATTTTCGTAAAGCTCAACCGCCTTTGCTGGCGATCTGGGGCAAGAACGACCCGTTCTTCCTGCCCCCTGGAGCGAAGGCGTTCCAAAGAGATTTGCCCAAAGCGAAAGTTCAATTCCTCGATACCGGACATTTCGCGCTGGAGACACACGTTGTGGACATTGCTGCGGCGATCCAAGATTTTCTTTCCGCCAATGGGATTGGCGGAAAGAAATAACGAGAACACAGCGATTGGAATGAGGAGAGGATATGGAACGGCGCAAATTTCTTGGAACGCTGGCGGCAGCATCCCTGGGAACGGCGCTTCAGGGCACCTTTACGGAATCAGTGCGGGCGCAAAACTCCATGCAGGCCGGGCAGTCATCCAAGACAGGCAAGTTTCCCGAGAACTCCACCATCGTGCTGGTACATGCAGCATGGGCCGACGGTTCGTGCTGGAGCAACGTCATTCTGCCGCTGGAACGGAACGGTCTCCACGTCATCTGCGCACCGCTCCCGATGACGTCTCTAAGCGACGATGCCGCCGCGCTGAGCCGTGCTCTAGAGCGAACCAGCGGCCCGGTAGTCCTGGTCGGGCACGCGTACTCGGGCGCCGTGATCGCGGCGGTACAGGAAGAACGAGTCAAGTCACTCGTCTATGTCGCGGCGTTGGCTCCCGATGAAGGCGAAACCGTCGCGAAGGTTTTTTATCACGACGAGGCCAGCCCGGAGCAACCGAAGATGGTTCCGGATGCGCATAATTTTGTCTGGATGCCGGAGGATGCGTTTCGACGGGCGCTTGCGCACAAAGCTTCTGCCGATCAGGCAAGCATCGCAGCTGCTGTACAGCGTCCCATTGCCGTCCAATGCATTCAAGAGCCGGCTCCAAGGCCCGCATGGAAGACAAAACCGACGTGGTATCTGGTCGCGGAAGAAGACCGCATGATCAACCCGAAGACGCAGCGTTTCATGGCCCAGCGTATGGGCGCAAAAGTTCGGCCGCATCCGGTCGATCACACTCCGATGTACGCGGATCCGAATGTCGTGATCGATGTGATCCTGGAAGCGGCGCGCGAAAGCCTCGCGCGATAAGACCCTTTGCGCAAAACGGCTGAGTGAAGAAGTCGGGATATATGAACACCAAGAAAACTGTCGCGGTCGTAACTGGCGCAAGTCAAGGCATCGGACGCGCCACATCCCTACGGCTAGCACGTGATTTCTCCGCCCTTGTGCTGGTGGCGAGAGATAAAGATAAGTTGGAAGCTACAGCCGCCGATGTCGGTTCCGCTGGTGCTGAGACGATGAACTTCGATCTCGACCTGCGCCAATCTCAATCACCGGAAACTGTGATCAAAGGAACACTCGATCGCTACGGCAGGATCGATGCGTTGCTCAATATTGCGGGCGCAGTCCCGCAGATTGATTTGTTTGAGATGACGGATGCCCAATGGGATGACGGAATGGCTCTCAAGTTTCACGGCGCACGCCGCTTAACGATGAAAGCTTGGGATGCCTTAAAGGCCTCGAACGGATCTGTCGTGTTTATGTCGGGAAGCGCAGCTTTCGGTCCGAAACCAGCATTCGCAGCGGTCGCAGCAATCAACGCTGCCATCAACGCACTCGCGAAGGCATTCGCCGAACAAGGAATCAAAGACAGAGTGCAGGTCAACAGCGTATCGCCCGGAGCGGTAATGACCGGACGCCGGCAGGCATTCTTCGAGAAGTGGGCACCTGCTCACAATCTGACCGTGGAAGAAGCCATTCGAAGCTTTCCGGAGCAGGCGGGCATCACTCGTTTGGGAAAGCCCGAAGAAATTGCCGACCTGATGGCCTACCTCGTGTCGCCTGCCGCGAAGTGGATGACCGGTGCGGCTGTACGTATAGACGGTGGAGAGATTAAGGGCATTTAACGCATGATGCGGGAGAAACCAATGCACCGTCGTCAGTTTCTCGGAGGCCTCACTGCCACATCTTTCGGCGCTCTCCTGCAAAACACTTTCGCCGAACCAGCACAAACACAGAACTCAAACCAAACGGGAGTAAATATGGCCGGTCAAGGTTCTTTCGAGACCTCTCGTGTAGAAGTTTCAGGAAACACAGTATTCGTGCGCCGCTATGGAAAAGGTCCCGCGATTCTTCTGGTGCACGGCTTTCCGCGCACGAGCCTGATGTGGCGATTTCTCGCGCCAAAGCTTGCCGAGAATCACACCGTCGTTTGCGTCGACCTGCGCGCATACGGCCGCAGCGGCATCCCCGCATCTGGGGACGACCACTTTCCTTATTCCAAACGCGCCATGGCAAAAGAGCTGGTCGAGGTGATGGCCAAGCTCGGCTTTCCGACCTTTATGCTAATCGGTCACGATCGTGGGGGCCGAGTCAGCTACCGTATGGCCCTGGATCATCCGAAGAGTGTGGAGCGCCTCGCTGTCTTCGACGTCATTCCGATTTACGAAGCGTGGAATCGCTCGGACGCGCGCTTCGCACGGACTTACTGGCCCTGGATTTTGTTGTCACAAAAAGATCCGCTCCCGGAAAGCTATCTGCTCGGGGCGCCCGAAGCCGTCTTTCACAATCCTTTTGGCGAAGGTTCGTTCGGCCCAGAAGTTCTCGAGGAATACGTTTCCACCTATCGCGATCGAGGGCGCGTTCATGGCATCTGCGAGGAATACCGAGCGGCGGCGACGATTGACGTCGAACACGATCGTGCGGACAAGGATGCCTCGAAAAAGATCCAATGCCTGATGCTGCATTTATGGGCCGAGGGCGGCCCACTCGATACCTTCTACGCCAAAGACGGAGGGCCACTAGAAATCTGGCGTCAATGGGCGCCGGAAGTCTGTGGGCAGGCGGTCAAGGGAGGTCACTTCTTTCCGGAAGAGAATCCTGACGAGACTGCGGTTCTCATCAAGCAGTATCTGTCTATCTGAGGAAGCTCTTCGTTCGAAGCGAGCATAGTTCCCGCGGGGCGAAATGACGAGGGAAAGAACCGGAGGAAAAAACCATGGTGCAATGGGATCGCGTGACCCGGGGTGACGTGTTACGCGCCATAGGCGAGTACGATCGGCTGGGCCCAGAACAGTTTTTCTCTAAGCATGGTTTTGCCCCCACGACAACTTATGAGCTGGTCTCCAGTCGCCGCCGTTATCCGCCGAAGGCAATCTTGGGGACAGCTTATGAGTTCGCGACGGGGAAACAGCTTCGCTCTGGTGACTTTGAGGGCGGAAAGACCGGCGCGGTGAGCGTGCTCGGGAAGCTGGGGTTCACGATCGAGAAAAAGCGACGCCCAGGCAAATCAAGCTGACGAGTATGCCCTGTGCACCGGCTGTTTTGCGACGGATTTGAGGGGAAGTCTTATGTCTGATTTGAAGGAACGACTCGAGCCTCTGATGTGCAATGAGGTTTGGGGTGGGAATCGAAAAATCGTTCGCGCAGTGCAACTTTCCAGTTTAACCGCCTGGGTGGCCTCGCTTCCGCTCAACGAAGCCGAGGGCGGCGGGGATCTTTATTATATGTCCGTTTGCGGCAATGACCTTATCTCGCGAGTGGCCTTGGCTGACGTCAGCGGCCATGGACGTATGGTGAGTGCGACCACCGAGGTACTGCACCGGCTCTTCCGCGAAAACATCGACACATGGGATCAATCTGATTTCATGCGGGGGCTGAACGACACTTTCTTGCTCAGCGGCCAAAATAAGTACGCCACCGCCATCATCCTCAGTTTTCATCGAGTGACCGGCCGACTGGTTTTCTGCAACGCCGGACAATTGCCTCCACTCTGGTATCACGCCCGCGCCAAAACATGGGGATGGCTCAACGAAGATGACGATCTGCCGTCGACCGAGGCCTTAGGGCTGCCGATTGGACTGATTCCTGGTACCGGCTATCGTCAGACGGTGGTGACGCTTGAGCCATCCGATCTGCTGGTCCTCTACACGGACGGTATCACCGAGGCGGAAAACGATGCTGGTCAGGGTCTCGACCGAGAACAATTGTTGAACTGGGCCCGCGAGGCTGCAATTGATTCACCGGAGGCGTTGGGACGCGCCTTGCTGGAGCGACACCGGTCGTTTCAGGGCAAGTGTCGCAGTGATGATGAGACGTTGCTCGTGTTGCAACGCGAAAAGGCGTCTCTCGTCTCCTCTCTGGATGATGTTGTTGTGAACGACCAGGTGCTGGCGGCAAAATGAGCGAAAAGTGAGGATCCAGATTCATCCACAGAAGGGCGAGATCATGTCGAACCTCAACGACCGCCTGCAAGAGTTTAAAAAGAACTTCGAGTCCGGGGCTGCGCCCTACAACGCAACGCCAGAAAGAGTCGCAATGATGCATCGGGCGACGGCCGAGCTCAAGGCCTCCGGGATTGAAGCTCGCGCCCTCAAGATCGGGGATCACGCTCCGGATTTCGCACTATTCAATCAGGATCAGATCGAGGTGCGGTCCAAAGATCTGCTGCGACAGGGCCCCATGGTGGTCAGTTTCTTTCGCGGGCACTGGTGACCCTACTGCAATATGGAGCTGGAGGCTCTTAAGGAAATTGATACTGCGGTGCGCGAGCTGGGGGCGCGAATTGTGGTGCTCACGCCGGAACTGGAGCGGTACACCCGCGCGCTTCATAAAAAGCTCGGCCTGCCCTTTGACATTCTCACGGATCTTCACCTCAAGATCGCCGAGCAGTTCGGACTGGTCTTCACCTTTCCGGATTATTTGCGCGACCTCTACAAATCTTTCGGGAGCACGCTTGATCGCTTTCATGACGAATCGGAGTACCGCTTGCCCATGCCGGCTCGTTACATCGTTGATGCAAGCGGTGAGATCCGGGCCGCGGATGTGAATGCCGACTACACGATTCGCCCTGAGCCTTCAGAAACGTTGCGGCTTCTGAAAGAACTGGTGCGAACTGAGCGGGGTCCTTAGTTGCTCGCGGATACGTTGTTGTGTTCAGGGAAAGCTTCCGGTTGAGGGCCGGCGGACGGGTGCGGAAGCTAAATAAGGAGGTAGCCTCATGGGACTCTCATGGCAGCAAGGTCCTTTATCCACGGGAGCAATTGGACGATTTCTCGTGTCGGAACCGCTGCCCAAAAAGCTGTTGTACGCTGAGCCGTTACGTCGCCGCATGCGGGTACGCTTCGGTGGCGTTTGGATCGCCGACAGCGAAAATGTTGTCCTCCTCTTTGAACCGGGTCACTACCCGATGGCGTACTTCCCGAGGAGCGATATTTCTGCAGATATCCTGGAACGTTCCGAGTACACGACACAACACACGGAACTTGGGCCCACTATGTGGTATGCCGTGCGAGCAGGAGCACGAAGCTCTGCGCGCGGAGCGTGGCAGCACACCAACTTACCTGATTACGCAAGCGAGTTAAGGGAACGCGTGGCCTTCGCCTGGCCGGCCATGGACGCCTTCTACGAAGAAGACGAACGAATCGTGGGCCATGCCGCCGACAGCTACCATCGCATCGACATCCGCCAAAGCTCTCGCAACCTGGTGGTCCGTCACAACGACCGGATCGTAGCCGATACCAGGCGCCCGTTGGTTCTTTACGAGTCCGGCTTCGCGCCACGTTGGTACGTGCCCCGAGCCGACGTCGACCAGGCCATGCTGACTCCCGTCGAACACCAGACCTTCTGTCCCTACAAGGGAGTGTGCAGCTATTACGACATTGCCGACGCACATCTTGCGGTCTGGTCATACCCTCAGGCGTATTCAGAGGTCGGCCGCATCTCCAACTTCCTGTCGTTCGAGCCGGACATTGTCTCGGTGCAGCTCGAAGGCAAACGGCTGCGGCTGGCAGCTGGTCAGACTGTAATCCCTCATGGCCCCGATCGCGAGCTCACCGTCAGAGAAGTATCGCCCCGCGTCAGTTCGAGATGAAGCACCAGTTCTTCGCGTAATGGCGAATTGGAAGTATTCGACCGCCAAATTCCATGCATCGCCACCTGTGCTTTCCGTAGACACGCGCCTGCTCGGACGATGGTGACGGTCGCTGAGGCGGGAGCCCGACACTGGCAGTCATCCGACACAAGTCCGTCTGACGCGATCCGAGGGGAGTTGTGCTCCTGTTTCAAGAACCTCCACCAGAACAACGACTTAGATGGCCGATTTCGGTTTCGACGGACACATTTCTTCTTGGTACTTCGGCTGCAACCCGAATAAAGGTTACGTGGTGCGTGCAAGTTGCGCGCCTTCGATTGCGAGTTTCGAGGGGGTTCTGATGGCGACCGAAGCTTTTCCGATATCGAGGACGGGAACAGATCACAGCGCTCTGCCGTCGAGATGCATGGGATCCCGGCAGGAGGAGGTAGAAATCGTCTCAATTGAGGAAGCGAGAGAAGCGCTGACCAAAAAGGAGAGTGCCTTTCATGGAATTATCGGCGGCAGCGCAAGTATCAGGTCCGTACTTACAGAAGTAGAGAGAGTCGCACCGACTGACTCGACCGTCCTAGTGCTGGGAGAGACCGGGACCGGTAAAGAGTTGATCGCTCGTGCCATCCACAATCTCAGTGCGCGATGTGGACGCCCGTTTGTGACGCTGAGTTGCGCTGCCATTCCGTTTGATCTTCTTGAGAGCGAACTGTTCGGACACGAGAAAGGCGCGTTTACTGGAGCGATCGCGCAAAAGATCGGCCGCTTCGAATTGGCCGATACCGGGACTCTTTTCCTCGATGAGATCGGAGACCTGCCGCTTGCATTGCAGCCGAAACTGCTCCGCGTTCTGCAGGAACAGGAGTTCGAACGCCTCGGCAATGGCCGCACGCAGCGGGTTAACGTCCGCGTGGTGGCAGCAACACATCGGGATTTGAGCGAGATGGTTGAGAGAAAGGTATTCCGCAGCGATCTCTATTACCGCCTGAATGTCTTTCCTATCGAGTTGCCTCCGTTGCGAAACAGGCCCGAGGACATTCCGCAGCTGGTTTCTCATTTCGTGAAGGCTTTTGCCACGCGGATGGATAAGCCAATTCGCTTTGTACCGCCCGAAGCCATCGCTGCGCTCTCCGCCTATCCCTGGCCCGGAAATATTCGCGAACTGCAAAATCTGATTGAGCGCGCCGTCATCCGATCCAATACCGGAGTGCTTTCCGATCCATTGCCTTCGG
>JASHRE010000806.1 GCA_030037515.1 Candidatus Sulfotelmatobacter sp. | reverse complement strand
GATCGTGATTCAGCCGGCGAATCCGCAGGTCATCTATGTTCCTCAATATAATCCGACCATTGTTTACGGCGCGCCCGTCGTGGTGCCGTACTACGTGCCACCGCCGCTGCCCGTGGCGTCAGTCGGAATTTATTTTGGAGCGCCGATCACGATTGGCGCCTGGTTCGGTGGAGGCGGCTGGGGTGGTGGTTTCGGCTGGGGATGGCACGCCTGGGGCCTCCATTGGGGCTGCTGCGGCGGTGGAGGATCGACAACGATCATCTACAACCACTCCACCTACATCAACAACCACACCTGGAACAACTCCAACTACAACGGCTACCACCGCTGGGCCGGAGGAGCCACGGGAGGCCGAAACCATGCGTGGTATAGCGCCAACGGAGCGTTCCACCCCGAGGGCAATTACAAGCCTGGTGAAGATACGCACTACGGACCGAACGGCGGCTATCACCCCAATGGATATTTCGGTCCCGATGGCGGCTGGCACTCCGAGAAAGGCGCGGGGACGAACACCCCGAATGGGAACAATGGAAATCATGGGCCAATCGGTGGCAGCGGCGGGATTCAGCATAGCGGCTACCAGGCGAACAATGGCGGCCGGCAAATGTTCGGCCAAAACCGCAGCGGCAACAGCGGTTTCGGCGACGCCGAGCAGAACCGCTCCCACTTTAGCGGAGATGGCGCGGCGAACCGCATGGAAAGCAATCGCGGCCGCTCCAGCATGGCGGGAAGACAGCCGCATATACAACACGTCTCCATGGGACATCGTTTCTTCGGCGGAGGCGGTGGGCGCCGTCGGTAACTGACCCAGATCGAGTGAGGACGACGAAGGCAAAACTCGGAAATCATAGATGGAGATTGAAAATGCAATCGAATGTGAACGCAAAGAAACTAAAGCAGGCCGGGCTGGCCGTATTGCTCGCCATCGCCGCGGTGGTGCTGGTGGTGGGTAGGCTCGGTACGGGGAGTTCGGCGCGAGCCTACACTCCTCAACTTACCTTTTCGTCTCCGGAGCAGGCCAGCGCGGCGCTGGCTGGGGCCGCCAAACGCGGCGACGAACAGAGCGTTCGAAAAATTCTGGGGATCGACCCAAAGATTCTCATGATCTCCGCAGATGAGCAGGCAGAGAAAACGGCGATGGGAGCCTTTGCCTCCAAGTACCAAAAGATGAACCGCTGGGTGGATATGACGGACGGTAGTCGCATGCTCTACATTGGCGTCGACAACTTCGCATTTCCAGTGCCGCTCGCCAAGAATGCGTCCGGCAAGTGGTATTTCGATGGCGTCGCCGGCGCAGAAGAGATCCGGGCGCGCGACATCGGACGGAACGAGCTGTTGACTATAGATAACTGCCACGCGCTTGCCAATGCGCAAGAGGTCTACCTTGCTAGCGGGGGCGAGTTGGCTCAGTACGCGCAGCACATCATCAGCAGCCCGGGGAAACAGAATGGCTTGTATTGGCCGGCGTCGGAATTGCAAGGTTCCAGTCCCCTGGCGAGCCTCAGCGAGCTACCCAAGTCTTCAGTCGCGTCGCTTTCTCCGGATCAACCCCTGGTGATCGATGGCTACTCGTTTAGCATCCTCACAGCTCAAGGCGACGGTGCTCCCGGCGGAGCGATGAGCTATGTGGTGAACGGGAAAATGACGGGAGGGTTCGCCATCCTGGCAACGCCCGTCGAATACGCCGAAACGGGCATTATGACTTTTGTGATAGGCAGCGATGGCATCGTGTATGAGAGAGATTGGGGCCCTGACACAACGAAGATTGCGGCATCGATTCAGGAATTCAATCCAACCGACGATTGGTCACCGGTCGAGTGACAGAGAACTGGGGTCGAGGCGAACAGGAGCTTCTCATGCCAACTCTGATGCGAATCGAAGCGCGGTCCAAGCGATTTTTCTACCGGCACCGCGTTCAGATTCTGATGTGGGCGCTGATCGCGGAAATGCTGGCTTCTCCGCTCGCCGATGCCCATCCTCAGGCCGGCGCAGCGCTCGGGCTTGCCGTGTTGGCGATGGTGGCGGTGGGCATCAGCCAGATGGCGAACCCCAAGATCGTTCGCCGGGTCGTGCTCCCCGTCGCAGGGCTGTGGATGATTGCCAGGATGGTCGAAGCATTCGGGCACCGGGACGAAATTTATGCCAACTTATCCCCGGTTGTGAGGCTGCTGTTTTCGTGCTCAATCTTGTGGGCGATATTCGCTCACTTCCGTGGCGAGTTTCATAATTCGCGACATGCCATTTCCGAGGCGTTCATCAGCTATCTGGTGATTGCGTCGTCGTTTGCGCAGCTCTATTGGATTCTGAATCGAGTCGTCGACAACGCGTTCAACCAGGTAATTCCGTACACGCAGAACGGAACATTTCTCTACTTCAGCATGGTCACTTTGACCAGCGTGGGTTCCGGCGGGATTGCGCCACTCAATCCCTATGTGCGGATGGTTGCCGCGTTCGAGAGTATGTCAGGCATCTTCTTCATAGCGGTGGTGGTCGCGCGGCTGGTGTCGAGTTATAACCCTGAGAGAGCACGACGCTCGATTCACGAGACCAATGGCCTTGTTCTCGATGAGAGTGTTGGCGCGGAACGCGCAGTGCTCCTCAGCGCCAGTTTATCGTCGTAAATCCGGTCAGGAAGAAAACGCGGGTTGGTCTCAAACCGGAGCGGAGGAGCTCATCTAGCACCTATTTCCCGGATATCTCTGCAGTTGTCAAAAGCTCCGGCCTGGCGGCAACGCGTTTGGGTAAGGACGCTTCGACTGCCAGCGAGTCCGCCTCCGCGATCTCATTCTCCGCTCTGCATGACAGTGAGGACAGCGCGGTCGAGTGAAAATGTGCTCGTCCGGCCTCGCGAACCGGACGAGTAGTAAGGAATAACCAAGCAGTCAAGCTAGTTGGTGCAGAAGCGGTATTTGTCGATCTTAAGCGCCCTGATTTTCGAATCCAGCGTAGAGGGCGGCATGCCCAGCTTAGCTGCGGCTCCGGAAGGACCGGAAACCCGGCCCTTGCATTCAGACAGCGCCGCTTCGATCGATTCCTTTTCCTGTTTGATCATCTCCTGCGCCAGTGGCCGACTGGAGCGCGGCGCGGTCGACAGCCAGCTCTCATCCACCGAAAAGGTTTCAGAGTCGCAGAGGATCACCGAGCGCTCGATGACATTCTGGAGTTCGCGAATGTTGCCCGGCCACGAATAGGACTGCAGGCGATCCAGGCTCTTCTTTTCGATGTGCCGTATGTGCTTCCCGGTCTTGGTGGCGAAGCGATCGATGAAATATTCCACCAGCTGCCGAACGTCTTCCTCGCGCTCCCGTAGGGCCGGGATTTCCAGTGGAACCACGTTAATGCGATAGAACAGGTCGCTGCGGAATGAGCCGGCCTCGATGGCCGCCGGCAGATCCCGGTGCGTAGCGGCAATGATGCGCACGTTGGTGCGAATGGTTTGATTGCCGCCGACCCGCTGAAATTCGCGTTCCTGCAAAACGCGCAGCAACGCAATCTGCGTCTCAGCCGGAAGCTCTCCGATTTCATCGAGGAAGAGCGTGCCTCCCTCGGCCAGCTCAAATCGGCCGATCCGGCGCTGCAGGGCTCCCGTGAAAGCCCCTTTCTCGTGTCCAAACAGTTCAGAAGCGATCAGATCCTTTGGGATCGCAGCACAGTTGACGCTTACAAACGGGCGATTTGCGCGATCGGAGTGCTTGTGAAGCGCGCGCGCAATCAGCTCTTTGCCGGTACCAGTCTCGCCCGTAATCAGCACCGTGGAATCGGTCGGTGCAACTTTGGCGACGCGCGCCAGCACCGCTTTCAGGCAAGGCGATGTCCCGACAATCTCCTGGAACGTCGATGCGATATCGAGCTGTTCCCGGAGCGCAATATTTTCACGCTGAGCCTGTTCTTTGGATTCGCGCTGATCATGAATGTCAGTCCGTGTGCCGCACCAGCGAATGACCTTGCCCCGTTCATCACACAGAGGGAACAGATGGTGGAGGAACCAGCGGTATTGGCCGTTATTGTTTCGCACACGAGCCTCGGCTTCGATCGAAATTCCAAGCTCGATGGCGTCTTGGTATGCGCCGGAAAGCGCGTCAAAATCGTCGGGATGAATAATCGCGCGGAGCCGCTCGGTGGGGCTGACGGCCTCAATTGGTCCGAGATATTGGCGTGCGGCACGATTGACGAAAGACACCGCTGCATTTTGATCGAGGATGAACATGTGCTGCGGCACCGCATCCATCACCTGCTCGATGTGACGAGCGCTGACATAGAGGACCGAGTCCATGTTCATCAGGTTTTCGAGAGCCTGAACGTCCATGATGGAAGACTCGGGCTGGTCAAAGTGAGGATGGACAAATATCGGCCCTGCATCAGCGCCAATCGAAGTTGCTTTGACTTCAGAAACTGAGTAGCTCATTGCAATCTCCACTGCGACCTGAATCTTTGATGGGAGTACTATGCGGCAGTTCCGATCGAAGCGCATCTTGCCATAAGCAGTTTTTTTTCTATTCCCGTGGGATGTCTTCGGAATACCACTTTCGGATATTTGGAGCGAGATAATCCCGGCGGAAGGTCCCGAAAAATTGATTGAGGGAACAAGCAGAGCGAACAGGGGAAATCTAGGACTTTGCAATGCGGGCAATGACGATCTTGCGTCGGCCAAAAATATAGGCATCCAGCGAGAGGGCACCCGGACCCAGGAGAACAATGGCAATTGCGACAGCGATCATTTCGAAACTCGAAAAGTCCGAGAACGAGGCGGCCCAAACCGGGTGCCACAAATAAACCACGGTCTCGCCCAGCGCTGAAACTCCCGCCACCAGAGGAGTGAGAAAGCCAAGCACAAAGCAGGCTCCGGCTCCCATCGTGAGCGCCCCCAAAAGTGTAGTTAACGAGTCCGGACCATGAGATCCGAGCAAACAAGCGGAGCCTTCTACGAGAAGCTTACTGGCCATGGCGATTCGCAGAATCAGGAGGCCAAACCCCGGCCAGCCACTCGGGAATTTCGTGTACCACCGCTGCAAGGGCGAGTCTCCTCCAATGCCACATTAAGGCGCTCTTCGAAACATAGCGTCTGTGTGAGCGTGGCGAATCACCCGAAATTCAGCTTTTCGAATATCACTTAAGTGGTATTCAGCAGCATACGGAGAAGCTGAACTGAGGATTGAATGGTCTAAAGGTGAATAATGCCGCGGCGCACCGCAATTGTGATTGCTTGAGTGCGGTCCTTGGCGCCCAGTTTCTCCATGATGTGCTTAATGTGAACCTTGACCGTGCCTTCGGAGATGAAGAGCCGGTCGGCGATGTCGCGGTTGCGATTGCCCTCAGCAACCTGCTGCAAGATTTCGATTTCGCGGCTGGTAAGGGCTTCGTCACTCATATGGTTTGCCAGATGCGAGGCGATGTCCGGAGGGATCGCCTTCTTTCCAGCGTGCACTTTGCGGATGGCATCGAGCAACTCTGAGGGCGGCATGCTCTTCAACAGGTAGCCTCTGGCTCCGCCTTCGAGAGCGCGCTGCATTTCGACATCGCCCTCGGATGAGGTCACGATAATAATTTTCGCATCCGAAAATTCGCTCCGGATCGTGATCATGGCATCGATACCGCTCACATCGGGGAGCCGAACGTCCATGAGGGCGATGTCGGGCCGAAGTTCACGGAAAAGCCTGATCCCGTCGCGCCCGGTGGATGCCTGGCCCACGATTCGCATATCCGTTTGATCGTTGATAAGGGCGGCCACACCCTCTCGTACGAGCGGGTGATCGTCAATGCCGAGGACACAAATCTTTTGCTGATCGTTCATTCCTGAGGTTCCTTGCTGGACGGGTGGAGGGTTTTGCCCGCTTTCCGCGCGTCGAATCGCGGCAACCAGCTCAAGTATCGACGTGTAGAGGCATCCTGGAATGCCAAGGCGCCGGGAACAGAGAGCTCTACTTCCGTTCCGGCATTGATACCACTCGATACTTCGAGCCCGCCGCCGACCTTCTCTGCGCGCTCGCGCATGCCGGCCAGACCCCAATGTCCCTCGCGGCCGGTCTTCAATACTTGGGCACCGATTCCGCAACCATTGTCGCGGACCGTCACACGAAAGTTGCGTGAGACATAATCTACTTCGACTTCAATCTTCGTGGCGTGAGCATGGCGGAATGCGTTAATGATAGCTTCCCGGGCGATGAGGTAAGCTTCGTCCCGAACTAGGGGCCGCAATACTCGGGGCACGCCTTCGGTGGCGACCAAGAAATCTACATCCTCTGGGAGAGCAAACTCCTTCGGAAGCAGCAAAAGTGCCTGCTCGAGGACATCGGAGGCCGGTTGTGACGAACGAAGAGAGCGGAGAGCTTTGCGGCCGTCCTGGCTGACTTGCCTCAGTAACTCTAGCCCTCGCTGCATCGCCGGCCTGGCCGGCGAGTCCTGCGGCAGTCGATGATTGGCGCGATCGAAATGAATGGAAGCACTATAAATGCCCTGCAAAAGTGTGTCATGCAAATCCTGAGCAATGCGCGTACGCTCGGCGAGCCTCTCTTCAAAGCGAACGCCCAGCAGCCGAGTCAACCGTTGCATGCGAATGCGGTATGTGGCCAGGCCTGCCAAGCCTGCACAAAGTACAAGAACTGAACGAAACCACCAGGTTTCCCACAGGCGCGGCTCGACGTCCAAGCCGACACCCGCTTCGGAACTATTCCACTGTCCATCGCTATTACTTGCCAACACGCGAAAACGATAGCGTCCCGCCGCAAGATTGCCGTAGCTTGCTTCTCGTGTTGCCTCCGGTTCACTCCAGCCTTTGTCAAAGCCATCGAGCCGGTAACGATACCGTACGCGGTCGGCATCTGCGAGACTTAGACCAACATACCGAAACGTAATCTCTTCCTGCCCGGCCATGACTCTCGGGGGATTTCTAAGATCCAGTGGCTCCCCGTCTTGCAGGACTGCCTCGATTTCAACGAGAGCCGGTGCGGAATTCATGGTCGCACGGGCTGGGTCGACAGAGGAGAGACCACGGCTGGTGGAAAGCCAAATGCGCCCGTGCGAGTCCACGACAACGGACTTGTCGCGTTTCACTCCCTCCGTTGCTTGCAAGCCGTCTGCGAGCCCATACTCTCGCACATCGGCTTCCGTCAGGGGCTTGTCTGCGGAGGCGGCGCGTTTCACCCGAAGCACGTGACTGGAGGTTGCGATCCAGAGCCACCCGCCTTTGTCCTCGGCAATTCCGAATACCGGCTCGTGCAAAGACTGTATGTCCGCTGCGAGGGTGTGTATCCGGCCGGCTTTGAAGTAAGCGGTACCTTCAGCCGTACCGATCCAGAGATTTCCATCTGAATCCGCCAACAGAGCATAAATGTCCTCCGATGGCAGTCCGTCCGTTACTCTGTAAGTTCGCCAGCTGCCCCCCGACATTGCGCTGAGACCATTCGGCGTTCCCAACCAGATCGTTCCATCGAGGCCCTCGGCGATCGCGGACACTGTGTCCGACGCCAGGCCACTGGCCGTCGTGTAATTCGTGAAGTGTCCGTTCTTCAGCCGGCTGACTCCAGCGGTGAGCGTCCCGGACCAAACTGAGCCGTCCCGAGTTTCGAGCACGCTGTAAACGCTGTTCTGAGCCAAACCGTCGGATTGAGTGTAGGTTTCCGCCCTGAGAGCGCCGTGCACCGACAATAGATGAGTGAGGCCGCCTTTCTGCCGTCCCAGCCATAAGCCATCAGGCCGAGCACTGCTTATGGAATAGACGACGTCGTGGTCCAGTCCAGCGGCGCTGACGGATGCGTATTTTCCTCCGTGGAGCGACAGCAGCCCGCCCTCGGTCGGCGCTATCCATGTGTAATCATCAGAGTCGGCAAATAAGGCTCCGGCGCTCTCCGAATGCGGCAGAGAATACGTGACAAATGCGCTATCGTGAAGACAGGCGATGTGCTTGGCACCGCCGATCCACAGGTTTCCTTCGCGGTCCTCGAACATCGCCGTCACACGATCTGGCGATGATGCGGGCCGTTTAAAAGACGAGACTCCACTGCCATTGATGCGGACCAGCGTCTGAGCGGTTCCTACCCATATATTGGAATCGCGATCTCGCATTATGGAAAGTACTTCCACACCCAAGGGCACGGAGGGCAGGCCGCCGCGAGTAAGTTCTTTGCCGTTCCAAAGCAGGACACCTTTATTGGTTCCAATCCAAAGCTCCTCAGTACTGACGGGCAGGATGCAGTTGATGCGCAATTTCGGAAACGGAGAAGAGACGGCGTGAACGCCGGTCTCGTTCAGAAACAAGAGTCCTCGATCTTCGGTCCCAAGCCAGATCTTTCCGTCACCGGTTGACGCGAGAGAGATCACCGCCGCCGTCGGTTCTATCAAGCGGTGAACTGCGAGTCCAGTAGACCAGGTAAAATCCGGCGGGACTTCATTCCGGTTTTGCCCGGATGCGAAGGATTCGGACGCACGCACAAAATTCTCGTTCTTGTACACGAGCACTCCCATGGCGAGCGACGAGAGCAAGATGGAATTGTCCGTTCCTTGACCCAGAGCCGTGACGCCGTTTTCGGCCTCACCCCGCATAAGATTGAAGTGGCCGTCACGATAGCGCAGGAGCTTCGTGTTTTCCAACAAAACCCACAAGTTTCCCCGAGTGTCGGCGAGCAGTTTCCGCACCGGACCGATTGCGAACGACCCCGGTTTCGCCTGTTCGAAGTTGCGAAAACTCGTGCCATCGAACCGAACGAGTCCGTTATCCGTTCCAATCCAGAGATAACCATCCGGAGTTTGCGCAATGGAGGAAACAGACCCCCCGGGGAATCCCTTCTCAGTTCCCCAGGATACGTGAATGTACTGCGAGATCATCCGGTTGGGATCAATCGCAAAGGCCGAGACTGCACAGCAGATGGCGGCGAGTCCGGCGAGAATCGGCCGGAAGCAGTGCCTGGCTCGACGAAACCGACTACGGAAGGTATTCGAACTTCTCGATAACAACTTCGCTACCCTTCTGGAGAGGATACTTATCGCTGGGAACCACGTAAAAATCCAGCTTGACCTGCTCCTGGCCCGGCGAGGGTACGCCGGAGGTGAATTCGTGCTCGGCGATGACAGAGCCGCTTCCGTGGTCTAGTCCGCGGACCGTCTTGAAAGTGACGCTTCCGGATTTCCAGAGCATGGAATAGGTGAGGGGGCCTGCGGGCGCTTTGAACGGAAATATGTTTCCCGGAATATAGAAGGGCTGGACGCCAAACTGTGCGTTGCTCTGGCGAGTCGCGTCACCCCAGCGGCTAAGTTCTACATCCATTTCACGGTAGTACTGGTCTCCGTGCCACTCATCGAACGTGTACATGCTGAGAACGGCAGCGGGTTCCAAGTGCGAGATGTCGCGAACCGTCAGAATATAGGTGCCGTATCCGAGACTGCGGGTCAGCGATAGTTGAGCACACTTCCACACGCCCGGCTTTTGTGTGATTTTCATATGCAGGGCGCCCTTCGCATCGGTCCATGCATCATCTGGATCGTATAAGTTGTAGGCACCTCCGCGATTGCTCGCGATCGTACGCACCGCCCAATCGTATCCGCTGAACTTGAGAGGTTTCGTAGGCGCGAATGTAGGGGAGCCGATGCCTTTGACGATCGCCACTGAAACCACAGAACCACCGGCGGTGGGAGCTATGTCCAAAGTAGCCGACGGGTGATAACCGGGCTCCACCAGCAGGGCGGCGTAATCCAGCCCGAGGTGAGTCACTGTACTCCAGGTCGAGTCTGATTGAATGGCAACGAAGGGATGATCGAAATAGGGCTGAATCCACCACGGCCCACTATGCGCATAAATAACGATCTGCTCTCCGGGCCGGAAACCGCGGACGCGTCCCGCAATAATGTCCACCTTTTCCGGCCCCCCCTGTGCGGCAGGCGGGATTTTGCTGAATTCAATGGTAGGCGCGCTTTCGGATTTTCGAGATTGGCAGGCGGTTAACGCAAGACAGAGTGCCAGCAACGGTAGCGGCGTGCGTATCTCCATTAACCGTGATCGGGATTTCATGCTGACTCCGAGGCCCAGTGCGGCTAAACCTTGACCCCCGCGTGTCCGCACAATCTTATTACACTCACGCCGAGCGGCACGGGAGAACCGGGGCCAGGTCCACAAGAAGCCTACGACCCGGTTCATGGAAGCATAGCCGAAGTTCTCTGATTCGACGTTCCTTCCCCTTCGATTTCCTGAGAACAGGCCCCGAAAGCTCGTGAATTTCCCCACGCTCGGAAAACTTCAGATCCGACAACGGTGTTTCCTTCCAACCACTTGCGATTTGGAGCGCAAGTTGCAATCCGCAATAGGCAGTGGCTGCAGGAGCGATGCGAATGAAAAATACAATGTGTCTTGCTCTCATAATGCTTGCGGTGCTTCCGGCTGCGGCGCAGAGTGCCGCGGGACAGAATTGCTCGGCAAATGATCGATCCGGTAATGAATTGGCCGATGATTATGCGGCGCGCGTCGATGGATTGCTGAGGGAGGTTCACGCCAGCTTGCAGAGAATCTCCGAACGAGTGGAAGCGGGAGAACTAAGACCCGAACAAGCCCGCGAACTGAAACTCGCGGCGACGCGCGACATGATCTCGCGCCTGGACGCAATTTCAGCCGTTTACGAGGTTCGGTTCGGATCGGCGAATAGAAATGATTTTGATGACACATCCGTCGCGGTAAACGCACCCACATCAGATCACGCGGCGCACAGTACTTCCCTCGCCCGCGGCACCGTCAGTGTGGAGGAACTCAAAAGGGAAGCTGCCGCCGTTGTCTCAGCGACACACGCTGCGGGAGCTGCCCGATGAATATGATCCAGCCTATTCTATCGCGACGGAAACCGGTCGGCCGGATGGGGGTTCCGATGATCCGCCAATTACTAAGAAAGAGGAAGCTGAATAAGCGAGCGCTCCACCGCTACACTCTGATGCTCGCGATCAAGATCGTGATCAACGCGTTCAGCATTCAGGCTTGCGCGCAAACCTCGGCGAACCAGGGATGGGCTGTTCTTGAGACCGGTCTTGGCCAGAAAAACGCCGGGCAGCGACTCGGCGCGGTTCGCGTACTCGGTATGATACCAGCTGACCCGCACGCTGCGGACCTGGCTGAGAAAGCGTTGAAAGACAAGAGCAGTGTGGTTCGCGCGGCAGCCGCGACGTCGCTCGGCAAAATGCACGCGACCGCCGCCGCCGCCAGTCTGAAGGCAGCGCTCGACGATAAAAATGTTTCGGTGGTGATGGCCGCTGCGCACGCACTGCGGTTGCTCAATGACCCGACATGCTACGACGTGTACTATGAGGTGTTTACGGGCGAACGGAAGAACAATACGGGCATGATCGCGCAGGAGATGCAAGTGCTTCATGATCCGAAACAGCTGGTTCAGATGGGATTCAGTGAGGGTATCGGTTACATCCCGTTCGCCGGTATCGGGTGGCAAGCTTTCCATACGATCATGCAAGACAAGAAAAGTGGTGCGGCCGCAAAGGCAGCTTTGATTTCTGCACTCGCCATGGATCCGGAGGGTCGCACGGGTAAGCTTCTGTTAAAGGTAAGCAAAAATCCCAACTGGGTTCTGCGGGTCGCCGCGCTTGAAGCCATCGACAAGCGCGGAGATCCTAAGCTTATCGAGGGAATCGAGCCCCGACTTTCCGACTCAAAACGTGAAGTAAGGTTCGCTGCAGCAGCCACGGTTGTTCATTTGCGGGATGTCGCTCAGATCCAAGTGGCCGGAGACGCGAATGGCGGGCAAACGATCCCGGTCAACGCCAGCAGTGGCGACTTCACGGTGAGCGTTCCCCGGATTGTCTACCCGCGGTGAGGAATCGGCGCGCGACCTTCGGCTTTGGGCCAATTGGATTCGGTAAGAGCAGCCACTTCTGTTTCCAAAGATCCACGCGGGCGAGTTCCGCTTCGGGTTGAGGATGTCGCTCTGCACGTGAGTGCTGTTTGTCTCGATCAGCCTCACAAGGAATTCGCGAAGGCTATCTCTTTTGGTCTGTTAACGCGCCCCTTGAAGGCCGTTCTTCCACCGCGTCTTAAGGTGGCTGACGATCTCGCTCTTCCACGGTCCCTTGCGCCCGCCGTCCGGACTTGGTTGTAAGATATCGACGTCGCGGGAACAAAAGGCAGTGGCGGCCCAGTGATGTCCCAGCTTACTTCACAAATCGAGGAGTTCCACATGAGACCGGCTTCGAGAATTTTTGCACTCTCCTTTTCGTTTTCAGTTTTTGCCCTGGCCTTGACGGCGTGTGCTTTCGGGCAGAGCGATCCGGCGCTCGTTTATCCCAAGGCGAAAACGGTGGATCAGATTGACGATTATCACGGCGTGAAGGTGGCCGATCCGTACCGCTGGCTGGAAGACACGGATTCAGAGGATACGCACGCGTGGGTGGAAGCGGAAAACAAGCTGACATTCAGCTATCTGGATCAGATTCCGTATCGCGGGGCGATTCGCGAGCGCTTGCTGAAATTGTGGAACTACGAGCGTTTCACCGCTCCGGAGCAGGAAGGCGGACGCTATTTCTATCTCCACAACACCGGGCTGCAGAATCAAAGTGTGCTGTTCGTAACCGACTCTTTGAACGGCGAGCCGCGCACGTTGCTCGATCCAAATACGCTTTCGAGCGATGGAACGGTGGCCCTGGCGGGGATGGCGATTACCGACGACGGCAAGCTGATGGCTTACGGGACGGAGACCTCGGGTTCAGATTGGATGGAGTGGCATGTGCGCGACGTCGACACCGGTAGGGATCTGCCGGATCTGATCAAGTGGGTGAAGTTCTCAGGAGCTTCGTGGACGAAGGACGGCAAGGGATTTTTTTACAGCCGCTATGATGAACCGAAGGGGACGGCGCTGCGTGAGGCCAATTATTTTCAGAAACTCTATTATCACCGGCTGGGAACGGCGCAATCGGAAGACACACTGATTTACGAGCGGCCCGACAATAAGGAATTACTGTTCCAGGGAGATGTGACGGATGACGGCCGGTATCTGGTCATTCACGTTTCTCAGGGGACTTCGCCGAAGACCCGTCTTTACTATAAGGATCTGACACAGGGGGATTCGCAAGTGGTGAAGTTGCTCGACGATTTCGATGCACGCTATCAATTCGTCGACAACGACGGGTCCGTTTTCTGGATCCAGACCGATCTGGAAGCGCCGCGCAGCCGACTGATCGCGATCGATACGCAGCATCCCGAACGGAAAAATTGGAAGACGCTCGTCGCGCAAAGCGCCGACAAGCTAGAGTCGACTGACGTTGTCGACAATAAATTTCTGATGGCGTACTTGAAA
>JASHRE010000805.1 GCA_030037515.1 Candidatus Sulfotelmatobacter sp. | reverse complement strand
TGATCCATCGAGTGGATCCCGTTTATCCACCCCAGGCACGGGCTCAACGGATCGCCGGGTCGGTCGTAGTTGAGATTCGCGTGGGCAAAGACGGAAGGGTCCGCAACATCAACACCATCAGCGGCGCCCCGCAGCTCGTGGCCGCAGCTGTCGAAGCTGTGCGCCAGTGGCATTACTCGCCCACGCTGCTCGATGGCAATCCGATCGAAGCCACCAAAAGAGTCACGGTTGTCTTCAAGCTTCCCTGAGCAATTCGTCTGGGGCGAACCCCTAGTCCGGCTACGACCGGAGGTTTAGCGCCTTCTTGATCGTGCCGCGTTCCTGCTGGATTTTTTCCTGCAGCAGCGTGATCGCATAAATCAACTGCTCAGGACGCGGTGGGCAACCGGGAACATAAACATCAACCGGGATCACCTGATTCACACTCTGCACCAGGGCATAGTTCTGAAAAACGCCGCCGGAAGTGGCGCAGGCCCCCATCGAGATCACCCATTTCGGTTCCGGCATCTGCTCCCATAATTGCCGAATAACCGGCGCCATTTTGTTCGAAACCCGGCCGGCGATAATGATGAGATCGCTTTGACGCGGCGATGGACGAAACACTTCTGCGCCGAAACGAGCAATATCGAAGCGCGATGCGCCCATCGACATCATTTCGATCGCGCAGCAAGCCAACCCGAAAGTCATCGGCCAGATCGAGCTCTTCCGCATCCAATTCACGGCCGAATCGAGCGTGGTCAGAATCACGCCCTCGGGCGTAGGATTGCCAAACTTCAGCTCTTTGACGACCTTCTTGCCGTTTTCCACGTCCACGTAAGGACCGAAATCAAGTTCACGAGCCATAGTTCTATATTAAACCAGGCCGGAGCATCGGGCGGGTTCTTGCAAGCATTTTAGAATGCGCTGCTGTAGCGCCTCCGTCGCAGGCGAACTTAATCTTGAACTTTCCTTAAGCGGAATACCTTTCAAACCGCCAGGCGAGCATATGACCGATATGCGAAAGCGAATTTACGGCTGCAGCATGACGAAGTTGCCAGCTTCGGTTTTAGCTTGTTTTGCTTTTATTTACGCCATTATGACCTGCGCAGAGCGCCAAGATCGCCGTCCTCCCCGGGAAGGTTAGCAGTCCGTCCGACAACGAAGCTCGGTGCTGGCCAGGCCCGAACGGTTGCAACAGGCACGAATGGAGCTTAACAATTCGAGAACCTGCCAGTGGGGAATTTTCGGCTCCAAGTCGCTGCCGCCGGTTCAGGCACTCGCCGTAGCCTCCGCCGCTGTAACAGCAGGCACCACCGTTCTTAACGAGTCCATGCAAACTGCGCCGTCGGCGAGCCAAACGGCTCCACCGGAAAATCTGCCGAATGCTCCCTCCAGCACCGAGTCCTCATTGTCCGATCTCGGCGTCACACCCCAAGAAACGCAAGGCAACGCCAAAGAACAAGCCTTGCTCGACAAGCGGGCCGCACACGCTTAAGATTCGTCAGCGCATGGGACTGATCTCCCGCCGTTCCCACGGTCGTGACTTCCCTCGGCGCTGGAGGACGCGACACAACAAGACTTCCCGCGGCCTTCATGCCGCGCTCGGCGAGCTGACCGGCGATCTGTATTTCATTACGGCTTTCAACGCGATCCGCGCACCCAGGATCAAAGGGACCGAACCCGCGTCCCCATCCGCTTCCATAAAGCCATGACCTGGATTCGCGGCCCGGAATGATCGCGACGCCAATCCTCGGAATCATCGCCCCTCGATCAGAAGAACAAAGGCGAACGAATTCATGGCATCGCACAGGCTCACGGGCCAGTAGCGATTGTGACTGCAAGCGCATTCGGCGCCGCTCTGTCATCAATCTCCGGGAAATTCCAAAAAGCTATGACCAACAAGATTGCGGATTGCCGTCGCGTTTTTCGCTCTCGCGTCTTTTGCTAGAGCAGACAAGGGCTGGGTTCTTGTCCAAAACACACTCACCCACACGTCTCGCACCCTTTGCATCGGACCGAAGACATCCCTCACGCCTCTCGCGTTAAACGCTTCGCTCCCCCGAGCTATTCGTACCTCAAAGCTTCGATTGGATCCAGATTCGCCGCGCGCATAGCGGGAACCATGCCACTGACAATCCCCACTAGGCCGAGAATAATCGTCGCCACAAGCAGAATCATGGGGGAAACGAACAACCGGATGTCACCGGCCTCGGCGTGCGAAGCCAGAGCGCTGTAGAGCGTCAAACGTCCGACCGACAACGAAACTATGTAAGAGAAAAGAATTCCAAAGATTCCGCCCATCGCGGTGATGACCATCGCTTCGGCCAGAAACTGGAAGAGTATGTCATGGCGGCGGGCGCCCAAAGCCTTTTCCACCCCAATCTCGCGCGTGCGCTGGGTGACAGACACCAGCATGATGTTCATCAGGCCTACGCCGCCGATGCCCAAGGTAATCGTCCCGATAAATGCCAAGAGAACTTTCAGCGCCATTTCGATGATGCCGAATTGCGAAAGCTGCTTCTGCGCGTCAAATACGAAGATCGCGCGCGGATCGTCGGGCTTGAAGTTGTGTGCCGTGGCGAGTGTATCGCGGATTGTCTTTTCCATTTTGACGTGATCGAGTCCAACGGAGTCGAGCCAGATTCCATCAAGGTAATGATTGTCCTTGAGTACGTCCATCGAGTTGTACGGGATATATACGGTGCGGTTGTCGTCGCTGTCGGCTTCCTGCATGCGCGGCGAGCCGATGCCGACGATTTCAAACGTGACTCCGTCGATGCGGATCGTCTGTCCGACTGCCGGCATGCCCGAAAAAAGCCTGTCACGCGCTTCTGATCCAAGCACGGCATAGAGACCGTGCTGCATGTTGTCGGCATCGTTGATAAAGCGGCCCTGCTCCATGCCGAGGGCCCAGATTTGCTGGATTGACGGATCGATGCCCATCACAGGAAACGTGAACGACCGGTTGTCATTCTGAACGGTGGAGTCCTTCTCCAACATGCGGGCCACGCGACGGCAGAGCGGCACGTTGTTGCGGAGCAATTCAACATCGTCATTGGTGAAGCGGATCAGCACGCCGGCTTTGTTCCCCCCCGCCTGCTGCGACGTGCGTCCGGGGAAGACGCCCACCGCGGTCGCACCGAACGCTTGAAAAATGTTTTCGATCGCCGTGCCAAAGCCATTGCCGTACGCAAGGAGCAAGACAACCGTCGCAATGCCCCACGCCATTCCCGCCATGGTGAGCAACGTTCGGCGCAGATCGTGGCGCATCGCCGCAGTTGCCTGCTGGACCAGGTCGCGGTACATGGGCAAAGCGGGCAGCGAGCGCTTCACGCGAGCGGCTCTAGCATTGGGAAGCTCCTTCAGCGCTTCAGCCGCTGAGGCGAGATTTGGCACGCCATCCATGGTTCATTCCTTGCGCAGAGCTTCCACGGGTTCGAGCATGGCCGCGCGCCGCGCCGGATAGAGTCCTGCGGCAATCCCTGCGATCGCGAGCGAAAGGACAGCGAGCGCGGCTGCCCATGGTACCAGCGTCGG
>JASHRE010000804.1 GCA_030037515.1 Candidatus Sulfotelmatobacter sp. | reverse complement strand
GCTGGCGGAATCCGTGCGCGAAGGGCGCGCCGTCTTCAGCAATCAAGCCCCATTGGGTTCCCCAGAGGCCGATTTTGGCGCGCGCGGAGTACTGGCGGTCCCGGTCGCCGTGTCAGGTGAAGTGATCGGGGTGGTGACCTTTCTGCACGACTCTGAGGATGCGGTTTTTGACGAAGACTTCGCCGCCAAGGCCACCTCGCTGGCCAAGGAACTCGGGCATCTGCTCGAGGCGCGCGAAAAACAGACGGTGCGCGAGGAGCATCGCAGCGCTGAAATCTTGGCCGATGTCGCGCAAGCTCTGCACGGAAGCCCGGACATGGACGCGATCGTGGAAGCTCTGGCCGACCGTCTGCGGTTATTGCTGCGAACGCATCTCGTCTCTGTGCTGCTGAAGCGCGAGGAGCGATTCGAAGTGCGCGCGGTTTCCGCCGAGACTCCCCAAATGGCCAATGCGGTACGCTCGCGGCATGACCGGCAAACGCTGCGCTTTATTTCGGATCTGGCCGAACGCGCTCTTGCCGCCGGAGAAGCGATTTCGCTTTCGATCGGTGCCGATCCGCATTCGCTGGGGAATCTGGTCTCCCCGGGAGTCCTGATCGCGGCTCCGCTGCGCACCGCTCAAAGCCAGGGAGCGATTCTGCTCTATCCGCGGCGCGAGGCAACGTTTACCGCCGAGGAAAAAGCGCTGGTTTCCGCGATTGCCAGTTTCGGCGCGGTCGCGCTGGCCCACGCCGAACTCTATTCGACGGCGCGAGCCCAGGCGAACGAACTGCATCAGCTGCTCGAGATTTCTTCCCAGCTCAGTTCCAGCGGCGATCTCGACCGCTTCCTCCAGGCGTTTGTGATCCATGCCGCCGATTTTCTTGGTTTCGGAAGGTCGTTTATTGCATTGCTCGAAGATAACCGGTTTCTGATCCGCTACGCCGCCGACGGAGGAAAGCCACAACCAGTAGAAACTCCTTTTCCCGAGGGAATCGCCACCCGGGCGGTGCGTGCGAAAGAAGTTTTTCAGACCGATGAGGCCAGCCGCACTCCGGGGACGAATCTGGAAGTCGTGACCCAGTACAACGTCCGCCAGTTCCTGGCCGTGCCCTTGCTCGGCCCGGGCGGCGAGCTGCTGGGGATGTTCGGTGTGCTCGACAAACTCGACGGAGCCGCGATCGCCGACGAAGACACCCGGCGCGCCCGGGTGCTTTCCAATCAGGCGGCGATCGCGCTCGAAGGGGCGCGTAATCTGCACGCTTCCGAGCAGGACCGCCATCGCGCCGAGCAGTCCACTCGGCACTGGATGGAGATTTTTGACGCCATTCCCGACTTCATCGTCGTCCATGATCAGGCCGGCAAAATGCTGCGCGTCAATCGTTCGCTGGCGACGACAATCGGAGTCCCTCCCGCGGAACTGATTGGACTCAACGTCCGCGCCCTGCTCGCCACCGGCGGAGACGTTTCCCACTACGCATGCCCGTTCTGCCGCGCCATGGCGGAAGACCGCGACGAGTTCGTGCATACCGTTTTCGAGCGCAGCTTCCTGGTGTCGACTTCCCGTGTTCACGGCGACTCCGGCGAAGGGCTGCAAACGATACACGTCCTGAAAGACATCACGGATAGCCGCGAAGCCGAACGCCGCTATCGCGAATTGTTCGACAACATCCAGGAAGGATTATTTTTCAGTACCCCCGCTGGCCGCTTCGTGGAAGTCAACGACGCCATGGTCCGCATGCTCGGCTATGCCAGCCGCGAAGAGCTTCTCCAGATCGACATTCCCACGCAGCTCTATTTTTCACTGCAGGAGCGCGAGGGCTACGTGCGGGCCATTGAAGAAAACGGCAGCATGCGCAATTATGAGGCGACCTTCCGGCGCAAAGACGGTTCGGCCATTCATGTTCTGGTCAATTCTTTTGGCTTGCACGACGATGCCGGACGGCTCGTGCAGATTCGCGGCCTCATGCTCGACGTCACCGGCCTGCGCAACTACCAATCGGAGTTGCATCGCGAGCGCGATTTTTCGGGCAAGATTCTCGACAACACGCAGAGCCTGATTCTGGTCGCCGATACGGCCGGCCTGATTACTTATGCCAACCGCCGCTGGCAGGAGGCCGGACTGGAGCAGCACGATCTGCTCGGGCGTCCGCTCATCGAACTCGCGGCTCCAGCTTGTGTCGAGGCCCTCGAACAAGCCTTGCGCGGCACTCTGGCCGGGCAACAGGTCGACAATCTGGAAGTGGAGATCGCCCGCACCGGCGGCGTGACCGGAAAGTTTTCCGCCAACCTCAGCCCCATGCGCGATGAGCACGGCGCGGTGACGTGCATAATTGTCTTGCTCACCGACATTACCGATTCTGCCGTGCTGCGCGACAAACTCATTCATGCCGAGAAAATGGCTGCTGTTGGACAGTTGGTTTCGGGGGTGGCGCACGAGGTGAACAATCCCCTCACGGCGATTCTAGGTTTTGCCGATCTGTTGATGGAGAATCCTGAAATTCCCGAGAGCGCGCGCAAGGATTTACGCGTGATTTTGCAGGAAGCCCAGCGCACCAAGCAGATCGTGCAGAATTTGCTCAGCTTCGCCCGGCAGATGCCGCCGCAGCGCGCCGAAGTGCAATTGAATCTTATTTTGCGCCGCACCGTGCAGTTGCGCTCCTATGACTTCACCAATCACGGCATCGAGGTGATTGAGCATCTCGATGAGAATCTTCCCCCAGTGATGGGCGACGCGCATCAGCTGCAGCAGGTCTTTCTCAACATCCTCAACAACGCCTACGATGCGGTCCACGAAATCGGCCGCCCCGCGCGGATCGAGATCATGTCGACCAAAGCGGGCGATGCGGTCGAAGTCTCGTTTCGCGACAACGGAAACGGCATCACCCAACCCGACCGCGTTTTCGATCCCTTCTTTACCACCAAGGAAGTCGGCAAGGGCACGGGCCTCGGCCTGAGCATCTGCTACGGAATCGTAAAAGAACATGGCGGCGAAATTCTTGGCCACAACAACCTGGGAGAACCGGGCGCAACGTTTGTGGTTCGCCTGCCCGCCAGTTCGCGCACCGCATCGTTCACTATGGCCGCAGGAGTGAAACAGTCATGAGTGTGCCCGTGACAAAGCCCGGCATCCTTCCTGTGCTGCTCATCGAAGATGAGCCCGCCGTGATGTCTATGGTGCGAGCGGCTCTGGAACGCAGCGGCTATCCCGTCGTCTGCTGCGACTCAGGCGTCGAGGCGCTGCGGCTGCTGGAACAGGGTTCGTTTCTCGGCGTCGTCTCCGATATGCGCACGCCCGGCGGGGTCGATGGTGGACAGGTCCACGCCTGGATCGCGCGCCACCGGCCAGATCTCGCTGCGCGCGTCGTCTTCATCACCGGCGACATCGCCAACGAAGAAACGGTCGCGACTTTGCGCCAGACCGGCGCGCCCTGCGTCGAAAAACCGTTTCGCGTGCAGCAGTTGATCGATGTCATTTCAAACACCATGGGGAAGGTGCAGTGAATCCGTCCTCCAAAGTAACTTCCATTCGCCTGCTGATCGTCGACGATGAGCAGTCGATCCGCAAGCTCTGCGTCACCATCGGAGAGGCTCTCGGCTTCGACTGTCTCGAGGCGGAAAGTGGCGAATCGGCGCTGTCGCTGCTGGAAGAGCAGTCTGCGCACATGATCCTGACCGACATGGTCATGCCGCACATGTCGGGGCTCGAATTCCTGGAGAAAGTAAAAAAACTCTTGCCGCGCACCGAAGTCGCCGTCATGACCGGCCACGGATCGATCGAGACCGCCGTGCAGGCGATGAGGCTGGGCGCGTACGACTACATCACCAAGCCGTTTTCGCCGCTCGAAGAACTGCGCTTGTTCCTCCGGCGCATGGCGGAAAAAGTTCGCCTCGTCGAAGAAAACGAATTTCTCCGCCAGCGCATGGATTCAGAGACCGCCGTGCATGGCATCGTCGGATCATCGGCAAAAATTCAGGAAGTGCTGCGCATGGTCGCGCGACTGAA
>JASHRE010000085.1 GCA_030037515.1 Candidatus Sulfotelmatobacter sp. | reverse complement strand
CCGCCAGGTTAGCAGGACGAGGTTTGCCACGCCGCTTGAATTGCTTTGGACAAAGCCAACTGCGAGCCGTCGAGAGAAAGGGCGATCGAGTTAACGACCGTGCCGCCCGTATCGTAGGCCCAGTAGACGGTAGGAGCGCCCCCGTTACAGGTTGACTAGAGGTTGTTAAAGGCGACGATGCTCGCCTGTCCGGAGGTTCCAGCCAGGCCGGTGTTGAAAACGGCGAAGTCGGAGGTACAACTGGTGGAGCCGGGGGTTGCGGTGAAGGTCGCCGGGAACTCGCCGAGGCCGGTACTTCCGTCGTTTCCCAGAGTCTCGCTCCAGTCTTTCTTGATGCGGTTGCGCTTCTTCTTTTCCTTCACCTTCTCTTTTCTTTTTTATCGCGCTCGTTTGTCATCGCCAAACTAGCTATAGCTAGCTGCTGTTTGCATGTCAGCTGCGGGACCTGCGTCGCCCGCTTCATCGTTGGAGCTATGATGGCTCGGGAAAGCCCGAAAGGCAGCTGGCGATCGCCGACCTGGGCGGCTCTCCGTTCTTCGAGGGTCATCTCGATGGCTGCGGTGGGTGCTTCGTTCAAGTGAGCTCGAGCGTTGTCCGGTGCGGCCAAAGATTCGATTTCGTCCGGCATCGCAGCAATTCCATTCGGGGGGATGGATCAGGGTTGTGATCCGCAGAAGCGGGGGCACTTTAGGGTTTCATAATTTTGATCCTCGCTTCATCAAAGACAGCGAACGGGTGACCGCCCGTTTTCTATCTCGCCAACCCCTTCCTAGGGCAAGGATTGCGATAGCTTCGTCCCTTTCGACCACCGCACGTCGCGCCACGGCGCCAGGCAGCCTCATGTGCCTCGATCTGCCTGGCAGTGTTAGCTTCATTGGTAGTGGCGTCTCCGTTTGCGGTGTAGAGTTCGACTTGGTTGGCAGCGGTGGGCACGCCGGTCACGAACATGTACCTGGTGCTCCCCAGCGTAAAAGTCGCGCCCGCCCATGTGGCTGCCGGTCTCCAGCTTGCGTGCTTCCCACGTAGATGGTTCCGCCGGACGGGTTGAGATAGGGCGATGTGGCGGCGGGGGCGCTGAGGGTGCAGGTGGGAGCGGTGGTGTAGCCGGAACCTCCCGCCGTAACCGTGATCGAAGACAGTCGTTGCGCACTGACCGAACGATAGGTTGCGGTGGCCGAAACACCATAGCACGCGACTTCGAAGTTGCCGTTATATAGGCAGTCAATGTCGTTGTCGCCCTGAGTTATGTCGTAAAACACGCATGCCGACGCCAAGCCCCGATGCGGCGGCTGGTTGATGGAGTAACAGGAACTGTCGCCAGTCGAACCGAACTGGGCCTTGGCGATTTGATAATAGATTTGGGAGGCCGACGACCTGCCGACGGTTATTTATAAGGATGGCAGTTTTGATGCGACGGCCGCTTCGCTGTTTAAGGAATGTGCCGTCGTAGATTTTAGCACGTGGCCGTCGCCGCACGCATGCGGGAAAATCACCAGCGTTTTTTCTGCCCGCCTGGAACTGTCCATTAAGAGAGCGCAAAGCTGCCTGCTGAATTTAAAACGGCGATGTCAAAGCCAGAGCAAAACGCAAGATTGGGTTCATCGGTGCGGTTGGAACTCGACGCTCGCCTTGTATAGTCGAACCGCCGTCGGCGGAGGTTCTCGAAGAATTCGTAGGAGCTGATCGCGAAGAAAAGAGCACCGTGACTCCAACCAGAACGTAAACCCACACAAAGAATCTCTCGTCGGGATTAGGGAACATCAGCAAGCGGACGATTGACCAGACCGCGGCTAACGCGAGCATCTGCCTAAGTAAGCCAGTAGATCTTCTCCACGCCACTAGCCACATGAAGGCGAATACTGGAGTTGGGGAGTAAATGACTTGTAAGGCGCAAATCTTTAGGGCCTGGAAATACTCGGTACGAGTGATGCGCTGCAAGTGGTGAACAGGGTCGAGAACTGGATGGACAAACGAATGGTACATCACAACGCCCCAACCGTAGTAACCTGAGAAATGATTGATGCAAAGCGCTGTCGCGACAAAAACGGCGACAGCTGCTAGTGATTTTCTGAGGGATAGCTTTTTTGTGCCTAGTAATAGTCCGACAAGCAAGATGCCGAGCACAACATTGTCAGTGCGCACCACAACCGCGACTAACATCAGGAACAACGTTGCGTTCAAGCGTTCGCGCCACCAGCATAGCAAGGCAGCAATAATGGCAAGGGTGGACAGTGGATCAGCAGTCACCATTCGACCCGTACTTAGGATGGGTGGAACGAGCATGAGGACGCCACTAGCTAACTCGTCATTCGTCCAATCAAGCACGAGCAATCCGAGCAGAAAAAGACTCGCGGCGGAGATCAGGCGTAGCGCTACTAGGATAGGAACGCCTAAACGCCAGAGAAGATAACCGAGGTACACATATCCAGCTTTGATCTTGAACAGCCAAACATGATTGTAAAGAATTTGCGGGTCGTCGAGTACGGCGTTCGTGTATTTAGTATATTGAGCTTCCGCAACGTAGGGCTCAGGTTCCCGATCATACTCGCGTCGAGCGATAGCATGTATCGCACTGGGGTCCGAGTACCTGAGCGAAGCAACAGCGGCAGCGTAAAGCAGTCGGTCGAATGTGCGCGCTGGCCTGAGGAATCCAGCGAAAGAAATTGCGGCAAGAAACAGAAAGTACAGAAAACGAGATCTTCCTGGGCTAGACCCCAAATGACATCACCTGAACTTGCTTTCTGTGAGGAACAGGAACAGAAGGCCGGCCACACGATGACGAAAGCAATATTGTCGAGTGATTTTAGCATAGCCGGGTCAAGCGATTGCAACGCATGTCAATTGAAAACCGCCGCCTACAGGAACTGTCCGCCGGTCGAGCCGAACTGGGCCTTGGCGATTTGATAATAGATAGGGTTGGGATTGCCGCTGCGTGATGTGCCGGAGCCTTGCCACTTGGGGACCGGGCATTGACAGGACTGCGCGCACCCTACGTCGTGCCCCACTTTTCATTGACCAGAGCTTGGATGGCGGCCATCATCGGGGCAGCGATCGATGTTCCCCCGAATCCACTCCAGGTGCTGGGAGCGCCCGCGCAAGAGGTCCCTCCTCGCTGGTATCGGAGAAACAGATGACGGCGTAATGCCCCCAGATCCGGTTGTTTTGCCCTCGTAGTTGTAGAGGAGATAGCCGGCACATGAGTCATTCCATGGGATCTCGGGAATATACGACTTTGCCGAACCATCGCTGCCGGTATTGGTCGATTTCTAAGTGCCGATCGGAATGACAGGATTTCCTTTGAGTGCGTTATACGCGTCCTCGAAATCCGCGCCGCCGACAGAAACGTTGTAGACCGATTCGCCCCATCCCGTTATGCCTATGCCCGAGTAGGCTCCTGTGGTTCCATCCGGGAACTCCGGGGCACAACCGGAGGCCCCGGCATCACCGGCAGAGACGAAGATGGAAACGCTTGCCGCCGCGCCCGTCTGAAATGCCGAGTTGAAGGCCGCGTTGGACGCAGCGCCGTTGGCGGCTTCGCACTCGCCGTAACTCTGGCCGAGGATCGCTGGGGGGTGGAGTTGACGAGGTTCTCGACGCCAAGCACAACCCCGTTGGTGGTGGTGCTGTCCTTGCAGGTCGCCACATCGATGGTGGCGTCGGGCGTTGTGGCGCTGGCAATCTCCGCGTCGAGGTCGGCCGCGTTGGTGCCCGGATCAGTGCAAACATTGCTGCCACTGGGATGAACGGTGGTCACGGCGCCCGACCACTTGCTGAGAAAAGTACTGCGGAAGGTAGCTACATCGTTGCCGTAGGTGTCGCTGTCCTCCACGACGGTGATGGTCTGGCCGGTGCCGTTGATTCCCTCCTGGTAAAGTGGATTCAAGTTATAGATGGTTTCGAAGTCGGCAGGCACAAGGGCATAGCAGTTACTGCCGGTGCCGTCCGTGCCCGAAGTGCAACCGGCAAACGTATAGTTCGTCTGAACGACCGGAACGCGCATCTGTTGCGGCTTGAAGTCGTGCAAGGAAACTACGCCGGCCACAACGGGCGCGAGCGCGACAGGAATATAAGGATCGCTCATGTTGGCGATGTGGCGCTCACCCCGTGCCTCAAGGTAGTGGATCTCGGTGTGAAAGGCTTTGCGAATTTGACCCGCGGTGCCGGAAAAGTCGATTACCATCAGGTTGGGAAAGACGTGTTCAATGGAGAAACCGAAAGACTCAAGCCAGTGTGTGACTTGGTCGAGATCCTTCTGGGCTGGACCATACTTCTCGCCCTGCTCGGCGGCCATGATCCATTGGTGAAAATTGGGTGAGCTTTTGTCAGTGAGACTATCGATGTAGCGGTCGAATCTTTTCTCCAGCTCAGGTGCCCGCTTCAGCTGGAGGAGCATGTGTTCGATGGGAAAGCTGTCTTCCACGCGGCCGCGGTCGTTCTTG
>JASHRE010000803.1 GCA_030037515.1 Candidatus Sulfotelmatobacter sp. | reverse complement strand
GACATTCTGGATCACGAAATCATGATTAACGCCGATCGCTTCACGCCGGTGGACAAAAATCTGATTCCGACCGGCGAACTTCGCCCGGTCAAAGGCACGCCGTTTGATTTCACGACGCAGACAAAGATCGGCGCCCGCATCGACGACAATTATGATCAGCTCGTATTGGGTCACGGTTACGACCACAATTTTGTCATCAATCGGAAAGGCGGAGGTCTCGTGTTGGCGGCGCGCGTTTACGAACCCACCAGCGGGCGCACGCTCGAAGTTTTGACGACGCAGCCGGGCGTGCAGTTTTATACGGGAAACTTTCTCGATGGCACCATCACCGGGAAGCAAGGCCACGTCTACAAACACCGCTACGGATTCTGCTTGGAGACGCAACACTTCCCGGATTCGCCGAACCATCCCGGCTTTCCCACCACGATTCTGAGACCTGGGGAGACGTTCCGCGAAAAAACCGTGTTCAAGTTTTCAGCGAAGTGACATCGGAGAGCTTGGTGGTTCTCTACACGATCGGGCACTCCACGCGCACGCTGGAAGAATTGATAGCGGCGCTGAAGGCGCACGAAATTGCCACACTGGTCGATGTGCGGGCTTTCCCCATGTCGCGTCGGTTGGCGCAATTCAATCGCCAATCGCTCGCGACGACTCTGCCCTCCGCCGGCATTCGATATGTCTGGATGAAAGCTCTCGGCGGATATCGCAAGAAAATTCTCGACCAATCGCCCAACATCGCGCTGCGCAACGATAGCTTTCGCAATTACGCCGATCACATGCTCACGCGCGAATTCGAGCAGGCCATGGCGGAATTGTTGGAGCTGGCCACGCAGTCGCGCACGGCCTACATGTGCGCCGAGCGCGTATATTTCCATTGCCATCGCATGCTGGTTTCCGATTGGTTGGTCGCGCACGGCCACGAAGTCGGGCACATCGATGCGGAAGGTCCGGTGAAACCCCACAGGCTGACGGCCGCGGCGCGAATGAACGAAGGGAAACTGATTTATCGTGGAGACCGGTTGCTGTAAATTCTCGAGCAAGGGCCGCTCTTCCACCGAGCGGGGAACCACATGATCGTTGGCACCGGTATCGACATCGCCGAAGTTCCCCGCATCTCGCAATCGATCGCTCGCTTTGGAGATCGTTTCGTGCGGCGCGTCTTCACCGACGGGGAGATCCGTTATTGCGAGTCGAAAGCGAATCGGGCGGAACGTTACGCCGCCCGTTTTGCCGCGAAAGAGGCCGCGATGAAAGCTCTGGGCACGGGCTGGAACCACGGGGTTCGTTGGGTAGATTGCGAAGTCGTCCGCATGCCCGGCGGACGTCCGACGATCGCATTTCACGGCAAAGCCGCAGAATTCGCCGCGAAACTTGGAACCAAGAACGCGGCATTATCGATGTCGCACACGGCCGAGCAGGCGATCGCGCAAGTGATCTTGGAGGGTTGATGCGCATGGGGTGGGGGGGGCGTACCTTGGCGCGCTTCAGGGCAGCAGTCTTTGCAAATCCCCATGCTATAATTCCATATTCTCAGTCGCTTAGAGCACGGAGGACTGTATCGACAAGCGTTTTATCCGCACCAATGAGCGCATCCGCGCGCGTGAAATTCGCGTGATTGACGATGAGGGGCAGCAGCTGGGGATCATGCCACCTTATGAGGCGCTCAAGAAAGCCCGCGAAAAGAATTTAGACCTGGTTGAGATTTCGCCCACCGCGCAGCCTCCCGTTTGCAGGATCATGGACTACGGGAAGTATCTCTACCAGCAGGAAAAGAAAGAGCGCGAAGCCAAGAAGCACCAGAAGACGATCACCGTAAAAGAGGTCAAGTTCCGCATCAACGTGGATGACCACGATTACGAGACCAAGAAAAATCACGTTTTGCGGTTTCTGGGCGAGGGCGACAAAGTTAAGGCGACGATTTTCTTCCGAGGTCGGGAAATGACTCGCACCGGGTTGGGACGCCAGATTTTGGAGCGGCTGATCAAGGACGTGGAGCCGCAAAGCATTGTGGAGTTTCGGCCGCGGCAGGAGGGCAACACGCTGCACGCGATTCTGGCGCCGAAGAAAGCCGAAGCGCCCAGGAAACCGGAGAGGCCGCGGCCAGCAGCGCCCAGCGCGCCAAATCCGCCGCCGCAGGCACAGGTCGCCAAGCCGGCATCGTAAGATTGCATCGCAAGGCAGTTCGTTATTCCGAGCGCAGCGGGATCTGCTTCTCTCGCGGCGCCTCTGACATTCATCGAAACTGACGGCTGTGTTTGAGGATTTCATGCCTAAACTCAAGACGCACAAAGGCGCTGCCAAGCGCTTCAAGAAAACGGCGACGGGAAAAGTGAAGCGCGGACATGCGAAGCTGCGTCACATTCTTACGTCGAAGGAAACGAAAACCAAGCGTAAGATGCGCAAGTCAGCGCTGGTGAGCGATGGGGATCTCGCCAAGGTCCTGCGGATGATTCCCTATCAGTGAGTGGGGCGCGGGCAACGTCGCCCGCGGCTCAGGCGTGTGAAGAGGCTATCGATCGCCGACTTGGCAGATCGTCCTTACCTCCAGCCGCCATAAACAGAAATAAAAAAGGAGAACAACTATGCCTCGTGTAAAGCGCGGCACCAAGCGCCGCCAGAAACGCAAAAAGATACTGGACCGCGCAAGCGGTTATTTTCTGACAAAATCAAAACTCTACCGCTCGGCCAAAGAAGCCGTCGAACGCGGCTTGAAGTTTGCCTACGCCGGACGCAAGCAGCGCAAGCGTCAGTTCCGCTCGCTCTGGATCGTGCGCATTGGCGCCGCGGCCAAGCAGAATGGAATGAGCTACAACCAGTTCATCCACGGGCT
>JASHRE010000802.1 GCA_030037515.1 Candidatus Sulfotelmatobacter sp. | reverse complement strand
TCGGCGGAAAGTCGCCGAACATTTTCTTCGCCGATGCCGATTTCGAAGCTGCCATCGATGGCGCGCTGTTCGGCGTGTTCATCAATCAAGGTGAAGTCTGTTCGGCGGGCAGCCGCATCCTGGTGCAGAAATCGATTTACAAGAATTTCGTTGAGGCCATGACGGAGAAGGCGAAGAAGATAAAGCTTGGCCCCCCGCTTGAACGAGAAACGAAGATGGGGCCGCTGGTGAGCAAAGAACAATACGAGCGCGTCAATGAATATCTCGCAATCGGCAAGAAAGAGGCGAAGTTGGCTTCCGGCGGCGGTCGTCCCGAGAAAATCGCGAAGGGGTACTACCTCGAGCCAACGATTTTTTACGATGTCGAGAACAGTACCCGCATCGCGCGGGAAGAAATTTTCGGCCCGGTTGCGGCGGTCATTCCATTTGACGACGAAAAAGAGGCGATCAAAATCGCCAATGATTCCCCTTATGGCTTGGCCGCAGCCGTCTGGACGCGCGACATTTTCAAGGCCATGCGCGCGGTGAAAGCGCTCCGGGCGGGAATTGTCTGGGTCAACCACATGCAGCCGACGTATGTCGAAGCGCCGTGGGGCGGATTCAAGCAGTCGGGTTTCGGTCGGGAGCTGGGGCCCTGGGGAATCGAGGAATATCTCGAAACCAAGCAAGTGCACATTAACTTGAATGAAGCGCCGATCGGATGGTACTGAATTTCGGCTGCCGGTACCCAGTTGCAAGTTGCCGGTGGAAGTTCGGGCGCGCCCGAGAGCGTCCGAGCAGCACCGAGGACGAAACCCGAAGCCAGACGTGAAAGGGCCGCGATGTGAATAAGAAAGTCGCCGGACAACACTTGGCGCCAGGCGGCAGAAAATGCAGCCCACAGCGCAAGCCAAGGGTAGGGAAAAGCAAACCCGCGTAGCCCAAAGCGGCCAAAGAGGCGAGCAATTAACAACGAGACCACGATGTCCACCATTCAATTGCGAACACCGATTCCTGGTCCGAAGTCCAGGGCGCTTTCCGAGCGCCGTGCGAAAGCTGTGCCGCGCGGCCTTTCGCACGGCACGCCCCTCTACATAGCCAATGCGAAAGACGCATGGATCGAAGACGTAGATGGCAACCGGTACATAGACTTCGCCGGCGGCATCGGCTGCCTCAATGTTGGTCATCGTCGCGATGAAGTGCTGAACGCTGTGAAAGACCAGCTCGATCATTTTCTGCACGCATGCGTGCAGGTGACACCGTACGAGAGCTACATCCGGCTGGCCGAGCGCATGAACGACATCACGCCGGGGAAATTTGCGAAGAAAACAATCTTCATCAACAGCGGAGCGGAAGCGGTCGAGAACGCGGTGAAAATGGCTCGCGCCTATACCAAACGCCCGGGCATCATCGCATTCGAGGATGCGTTTCACGGCCGCACAATGATGACGCTGGCGCTGACCAGCAAAACGCATCCCTACAAGGCCGGATTTGCGCCCTTTCCGGGCGAGGTCTATCGCGTTCCGTTTGCGTACTGCTATCGCTGTTCCTATTCGCTGAAGTATCCCTCGTGCGATCTGTATTGTGCCCGCCGTCTCGAAGACACTTTCAAGCGTGTGGTTGCGAACGAGGAAGTGGCCGCGGTCATTGCTGAACCGGTTCTCGGCGAAGGCGGGTTCGTCGTTCCGCCCTCGGACTATTTCAAAGTTCTCGTCGATCTCTGCCACAGACACGGCATTGTTTTCATCGCCGACGAAGTGCAATCCGGCTTCGGGCGCACGGGCGCGTTGTTCGGTTGCGAGCGATATGGGATCGAGCCGGACTTGATTGTGACGGCCAAGTCTCTTGGCGGAGGATTGCCTCTGGCCGCAGTGACTGGCCGGGCGGAAATCATGGACGCACCGGTCCCCGGCGGCTTGGGCGGAACTTTCGCCGGCAATCCGCTTTCGTGTGCGGCAGCCTTGGCCGTCATCGACCTGTTCGAGCGGGAAAATCTGCTGGCTCGCGCCAACGAACTCGGAGACCGCTTCCAGCGCCGTGCCCGCGAGTGGCAGCGTCGCTGCCCGATGGTCGGAGATGTGCGCGGTCTCGGCGCCATGCGGGCGATCGAACTCGTCCAGTCCCAGGAAACGAACGCTCCGGCAGCCGAAGAGACGAGGAAAATTACGCAGTACTGCTACGAGCACGGCCTGATCACCATCACTGCAGGCTCATATGCAAATGTCATCCGCGTGCTCGTGCCGCTGGTCATCACCGACGAGCAAATGGATGAAGCGCTCGATGTGCTCGAATCCGGAATCGCCAGCGTGTGCGATCGGAAAGGTGTATTGGCGCAGTTGGTTTGAAACAAGCACCGAGTCGCCGGCACCCGGCTCCTGAGGCATATACTGGTTGTCGCAATCGAAGACTGAGAAGTGAGAACTGGGTCTGGGTACCGACCCTCCGCGAGGCCTCATCATGACCGTAGCCGCACCTCCCATTGCACGTCTTACCAACTTTATCAACGGGCAATGGAATGATTCGCACTCCTCCGAGTGGCGAGACGTGGTCAACCCTGCGACCGGCGAAACGCTGGCCAGCGTTCCGATGGGCGATGCGGCGGATGTCAACGCCGCCGTGGAAGCTGCTGCAGCGGCTTTCCCCGAATGGCGCCGCACACCTCCGGAAGACCGCATCCAGCCGCTGTTCAAGCTCAAGATGCTGCTCGAAGAGCACATCGACGACATCGCCCGCATCATCACAACCGAAAACGGCAAAACCTTCGCCGAAGCGAAAGCCGAGATGCGGCGCGCGATCGAAAATGTCGAGGTCGCCTGCGGCATTCCTATCATGATGCAAGGCTACAATCTGGAAGATGTCGCGCGCGGCATCGACGAAATCATGATCCGGCAGCCGCTCGGCGTGGTCGCGGCTATCGTGCCATTCAATTTTCCCGGCATGATCGCGTTCTGGTATCTGCCTTATGCGATCGCCACGGGGAACACGTTCATTCTTAAGCCGAGCGAGCGCGTGCCGCTAACCATGCGGTGCGTCTACGAGCTGTTGGAAAAAATTGGGCTGCCGAAAGGCGTGGTTAATCTTGCCAACGGCGGAAAAACCGCGGTCGATGCGCTGATTGATCATCCCAAGGTTCGCGCCATCAGTTTTGTGGGATCGACTCCGGTCGCACGCTACATCTATGCGCGCTCGGCCGAAAAAGGAAAGCGGTGCCAGTGTCAGGGCGGAGCGAAAAATCACGTGATCGTTTTGCCGGATGCCGACATGCCCATGGCTACGCAAATTATCAGCGACAGCGCTTTTGGGTGCGCGGGACAGCGATGCCTGGCAGTTTCGGTTGCGGTCACAATCGGTGAAGCGCAAAAAACCTTTCGCGATTCGATCGCCGATGCCGCGTCGACGCTGAAAGTCGGAAACGGCCTCCAAGATGGGGTCCAGATGGGACCCGTCATCACGCCACAGAGCAAGCAAAGAATTGAATCGCTCATCGCAGCTGGCGAGAAGCAAGGGGCGAGGGTTCTGCTTGATGGACGCAACACGAAAATTCCCAAACATGAATCGGGGAATTTCGTCAAGCCGACCATTCTCGATGACGTACCCGCGACCAGTGAACTTGCCGATACTGAAATTTTCGGCCCGGTGCTGAGCCTCATTCATGCCGACGATCTCGACCAGGCTCTGAATTTTCTAGGGCGCAGCGCGTATGGGAATCAGGCGTCGTTGTTCACGTCGAGCGGATCGGCGGCGCGCCGCTTCCGCTACGAAGCGCCTGCGGGAAATATCGGCATCAACATCGGAGTGGCGGCGCCCATGGCGTATTTCCCCTTCAGCGGATGGAAGAACAGCTTCTTCGGCGATCTGCACGGCCAGGGCCGAGACGCGATTGAGTTCTACACGGACAAGAAAGTTGTCGTAGAACGTTGGGCCAAAGAGCAAAGCCGGAAGTTCTGATCCGCACCACGGAGACTCGGAGGCACGGAGAACAAAATCTCGGTTTCTCCTTGTTCCCGTGCCTCCGTGGTGATCAAGCATTCATGAGGGCATTATGACCATTGCGACTGAAACTCCTACGCTGACCGGGCAGCAAATCGTTGACCTCACCAGGAAGCACACGCTCTTCGAATGGTCTGCGCAGTCGAAGGTCGATCCCATTCCAGTTGCGAAGGCCAAGGGCATTTATTTCTGGACGCCGGAAGGCAAGCGCTTCGTTGACTTCAATAGCCAACTCATGTCGGTGAATATCGGGCACGGCGACGAGCGCGTAATCAACGCTATTAAGGAGCAGGCGGAAACGCTTTGCTACGCCAATCCATTCATGGCGACCGAGCCGCGCGCACGGCTGGGGGAGAAGCTGGCCGAAATTACGCCCGGCGACATTGATACTTTCTTTTTCACCAACGGGGGCGCCGAAGCGAACGAAAATGCGATCAAGATTGCCCGCTTGTTCACCGGACGCCACAAGATCATCGCGCGCTATCGTTCGTATCACGGCGCGACTGCGGGAAGCATCTCGCTGACTGGCGATCCACGCCGCTGGGCCGCCGAACCGGGTATCCCCGGCGTCGTTCGCGTGCTCGATCCGTATCATGGCATCGAGCGCGGATGGGAGTCCGCTGAAACTTCGCTCGCCATGATCGAGGAGACGATTCAGCTGGAGGGCCCACAGACGATTGCGGCATTCATTTTGGAAACAGTCGTCGGCACGAACGGAATTCTCATTCCGCCCGACGGCTACATCCAGGGTGTGCGCAAACTGTGCGACAAGTACGGCATCCTGATGATCGCCGACGAAGTCATGGCTGGTTTCGGCCGGACCGGCAAATGGTTCGCGGTCGATCACTGGAAGGTTGTTCCGGACCTGATTTCGATGGCGAAAGGGCTGACATCGAGCTATATCGCCCTGGGTGCGGTGGGCATGCGGCATCACATTGCGTGGCATTTTCAAGATAAGGTTTTCTATGGCGGTCTGACGTACAACTCGCATCCGATGGGATGCGCCGCCGCTTTGGCCACGATTCGCGTGTACGAAGAAGACAAGCTGATCGAGAACGCGCGCAAGATGGGCGTGGTCATGAAGCAACTCGGTGCCGAGATGCAGGCGAAGCATCCATCAGTCGGTGCCGTTCGGTCAATCGGATTATTTGGAATTTTCGAACTGGTTCGCAGCCGGAAGACCCGTCAGCCCATGGCTCCCTTCAATGGTGTATCGGAGGAGATGGTCGCGCTGGGAAAATTTTTCCGCGAGCAGGGGCTCTATACGCTGGTGCGCTGGAACACTTTCTTCACCAATCCCCCGCTTTGCATCAGCGAGCAGCAATTGCACGAGGCGTTTGCGATTATCGATAAGGGGCTTGAGATCACGGATCGCGCGGTCAAAGACTAAAGACGAAGCTTGATTAACACCGATCTTGAATACTCCGAAATAAGCAAGATTCAGCCCACCGAGCGACGGCCTTCTTGTAGTGGCCAAGATCGAAAACAAAAGGACCAAATCGCGAGTGGTCGCGTTCACGGCGATGTGGCTGGCGGAACGAATCCCAGAGTACGGATTCGTTGTTCACCGCGACGCGTGCGGTCGGAGGCCGCACCCCACTTCGCCGCACTGGCAGCTGGAAGGTAGACCTCATCCCGTTTTGCGAAGTAAGTGTTCTGATCAAGGTCTCCGAAGAAATAGCGATCCAAGAGGCCATACTCGAATCAACCCACCGCAGCCGCCCGCTGGCTCGAAATGGGGTTCGCGTTCGAACCCTGAAACCCTATCGGTGGCGACGCACCGTTCACGGCGGGCGGGATAGCAAGTACGGACTCAAACCGCTGGATTAGAAACGAAACGCTGGATGTTTCGCCGATCACAGTCCTCAGCGTATCAGCCCAGACTGGCAAGGTAGAGATTCCAGTGTTTCAATCTGCGCCGGCAGCGGAAATCCTTTGCCTTCGCACCCCATACCTTGTCCGGAATGAGCCAGTGGTTTTACTGCGCCAGCCGGTTGTATTTCTTCAGCACTTCACGCAGACGATCGTGGGGCAAAGCGATCACGGTGTGTCCGTTGATGCCAGTCATGGTCTCCGCCGCCACCATGGCATTCACGACGGCTTCCTCTGTGGCCTGCACCGTCGCGAGGAAAATCGGATCTAGAGAATCGTTCGGCAGCATGGTGAGCGGATGCAATCCTTTTGAGCCGACCGCCCCGGCATTAGCGGTCGAGAACGCGATAAAGATGTCGCCCGAACCATCGCCCGAATAACTGCCGTCGCGGCCGAGGCCGAGAGAGACTTTCTTGGCCACGCGCTTCAGTTGCGTCGGGATCAGAGGCGCATCCGTTGCCACCACCACGATGATCGACCCGACATCTTTATCCCAGACCGTGTGCTCGCGAATTTCGCGCCCGACATTGATGCCGGCGATGCGCAACTGCTCGCGCGAGCCGTAGTTGCATTGCACCAGCACGCCCAGCGTGAAGTCTCCCTCCGCGGCATGGACGAGGCGCGATGAAGTTCCAATCCCGCCCTTGAATTCATTGCAGATCATGCCTGTGCCGCCGCCGACATTGCCTTCCTCAACCGGACCCGAGTGGGCTGACTCGAGCGCATGCCAGGCATCGTCGGCGGTCACATGAAATCCGTTGATGTCGTTCAAATAACCGTCCCAGGTTTCGGCCACGACGGGTAGCGACCACCAATAGCCTTCCATATCGGGCGACCCATGTTTCACCTTCCAGGCGATGACGGCATCGCGCACGACGCCTACGCTATGCGTGTTGGTGATCATGACGGGACCGTCCAGGAATCCGGAATCTTCAACCCAGGTCGTTCCGGTCATCTCGCCATTGCCATTTAGCGTGAACCAGGCGGCGAAAACGGCATCGGTCGAATTTCCCCGCGGACGAATCGCAGTCACCCCCGTACGTACCGGCCCTTTGCCCACGATGAGCTTGCCTTCTCCGGAGATCAACGTCGTATGCCCGACCTCAACGCCCTTCACGTCGGTGATCGCGTTGTATGTTCCCGGGGTGCCGTCGAAGGGAACCCCCAAATCGCGCGCGCGGGGCTTGCTTTGAGCCGAGAGTTCGGTGGATAAGAAAATGAACACGGCTGCGATTGCATGAAGTCGCTTTACACGTGGACCCCAGAACATCGATCGCCTCCTGAGAATCCCGCAGTATACAGCGCTTGCTGTATCTCAGGATGCGGTGAATTGGCGTTTGTTGGGCGGCAATGGGCAAAGTACAATCGTTACGGCGTTGTCAGTGAGGGAAGAATGGATAGCTGGAAGAAGGCTGTCGTTGCAGGAGCAATCGGAGCGGGAGCCATCCTGTTCATGAAGAGAAGATTTCCCGCGGGCGTCCTTGCCACCGGCTTGGGGCTCGCGGTGCTGGCATCAGAGTATCCGGAACACTTCGAGCGCGTGCGGCGGCGCCTGCCCGAATATTTCGAGCGGGGCATGCAGGTGATGGAGATGGCCGGCCGCGCCGGACGGCGCCTTACCTGGGCCAATGCCGGCCGAAGCGCCATGGAAGTCTGGGAAGAAATCAGCGGATAGGGTCAGCCTTCAGTCGATCCCAAGCTGCTTTCTGGCGTCGGGGCTGAGGCGCTCGGGGGTCCAGGGCGGTGTCCACACGACGTTCACCTGCGCGTTGCGAATTCCGGGTAATTGTTCGAGACGCGATTTGACTTGTGCGCTGATGTTGACGTGCTCCGGACATCCTTGCGCGGTCAGGGTCATGTCGACGGTTACGTCCTGTTTGTTGTCATCGGCCGGCACAAAACTGACGTTGTAAATCAGGCCGAGATCGACAATGTTGACGGGAATCTCAGGGTCATAGCAACTCTTAAGCGCGCTGAGAACGTCTTTTTCGGTGACGGGCATGGCAGGCGACTCCTGCTATTGAGTGTACAACGGGATTCGTTGCCGCATTGTTGACGTTGCTCCCACATAACATCCGCCGTATAAAATTGATTCCGATCGCCAATGAACAGTCCTGAAACCAAGAAGAAAATACAGCTGCTGTTGGGTGTTGCCATCGTGGTGACCGCAGCCCGCACGGGCTACATCTTCTATCAACGGCACGAAGATTATCTGGCCGCCGAAAAGCAGAAGCGGGTGCAAAATGCCGGATATTCCGATCCCGATCTCTACGTCAATCCGAAGAAGCTTTATCCCTACGATTTGCAGTCGGCGAAGCAACTGACCCGGCAACCGGTCTGGGTTCGCGAAGGCTATCACTACGCGTATTACCCGTACGATCCAGCGAGTAAGCGCGTCGACTTCAAACACGAAACCGGCCTGCTGGGCCCGATCGAGGAGTTACATATCACGGATGTGATTACGGCAATGCCGCCTGGGGCGGACCAGCAGAAACAAGTGATGGCTGTTTTCGAAAAAGACGGCAAACACTATGCGGTGCCGATCGGAGTTGAGGCCGGGGACGAATACAAGATTTATTCCGATTACATCTTTTTCGTCGAGAATCCACGCGACCTGTACCAGCACTGGTCTGCGGATGTATGGCAAGCGATCGCACAGCACCAAGTCAAGCCCGGTATGAATGAACTGCAGGCGAGCTTCGCCGTCGGGATGGGAGCGCCGGACCCTAGCGGCGATGACGAGGAAAAGACCGTGCGCTATCCGAATGGCGGCAAGCCGCTCGTGGTTGTTTTTCACAACGGGAAGGCGTCGCAGGTCACGGCCGACGCGCAGGGACCAGGACTCTAAATCGCCTCACTCACTCGGATGCGGCCCGGTGAAGTCGGAGCAGCAAGGCTTCTCGGCTGGCTTGAACTCCATCAGTTCAATCCGCGTGAAGTCAGGATCGAAAACATTCAACTGTCGCTTGCCGTCTCGGCCCATCTGCTCATGCTCGCCGTCGTGCTCCTTCCAGCCATGCGATTCCAGAGTCGCCTGGGCCTGCTTCATGTCGGCAACGCCCAACGAAAAGTGATTCATCACTCCCGTTAGCCGCAAATCAGGATGCGCTGGCTGATTCAGCATATATTCGAGCCAGTCAGTGCCATCGGGAACCTGCAGAGAAATCCAATCGGTCTCGTTGTCTTTCATGCCGCCGTGCCAATAGGGACGAAAGCCAAGAATCTCGCGATAGAAATGATCTTCGGCGTCGGCGTGGTAGACAACAAATCCCACGTGGATTATGCGATGGGAAACCGCCGTCTCCGGCGCCACCGGCACTTCTTCCTTGCCCCGTTCGACGAACTCGACGCGATGCCCCTCGGGATCGCTCACGGAAAAAACCATGCTGTGATCCGGCCGACCCTCGATCTGCGCCGGCTTGAGTCCCTTTCCGACCAGGTAACGGCGCAGCGCAATAATGTTGTCGGTCGTAAACGCAACGTGGTCCATTCGGTCGGTCGAGTTCGGATCGGGAGCCGGTGTATATCCCACCCACTGCTTGCCGACCATGTAGCGCAGGGTTTCCCCCGGCTCAGTTGGCGCGGCGGATCCCAGGCCGAGCACCGTACCATAGAGCTTGTTCACTCCGTCGGCAGCCGTCGTATAGAACGCGACATGATCGATCCCAGTGATGTGTGGGCGCTCGACCGGTGTTTGAGAAAAGGCTGAGCCTGCGACCGTCAGAATGACAAGAAGATAGGGGATTTTCATGGCGGGACGATTGTAGATCAGTCGTGCCACAATTTCGATTTGAAAGGGTGCGGTTTTTGCACCCGCGATCATGAAAGAATTTTGCTAGATTCCATCCAAGAAATTGCGCAGTAATCGCGCCGCTTCCTCCGGCTGTTCCCACGGAGAATAATGTCCCGCCTTCGGAATCACTCGCACCCGGCTGCCCGCAATGCGTTGCCGCATAAGTTCTGCCTCATTGACTCCGGTCATAAGGTCTTCATCGCCGGTGAGAATGAGCGTGGGAACATCGATCGTTTTCAATGTTTCGATCGAATCCGCACGCTCCGCCATCCCTCGCTGCACCTGCGCAATGTCGTCGGCCGACATCTTGCGCATCATGCGCAGAGCACCATCCACCAGGTCGGGTCGGTTTTCGCGTGTACGCTTGCCAAACAGTTTCGGCATCATCGACTCGAAAAACGGCTCTGTGCCGCGTTCCAGAACGTCGCTGGCGGCCTCGAGACGCCCGGCGCGGGCTTCGGGCGTATCGGCCGGAGCCTTGGTATTGCAGAGACCGAGCCCAGCCACGCGTTCACGATGTTTCCGCCAGAATTCAAAGATGGCATATCCGCCGATCGACACTCCAACCATCGCTGCCCGCCCGACTTCGGTGTCGTCCATCACGCGCGCGAGGTCAGCGGAGTGCTTTTGCATCGTGGCCGGCCCTTCGCCAACGCCGGACTCACCGTGTCCGCGCAGATCAGGGAGAATGAGCCGATAACGCGCCGAGAGCGTTTCGGCCACCGGCAGCCAGAATTCGTGATGCACCGGAAACGGATGCAATAGAACTACCGGCGGCCCATCGCCGAGAGTCCAGTAGAAAATCTCTGCATCCTCGCTGTTGATGCGCCGAGAAGTGGTCGCGCTCATAGACGAAAATTAGAACACAAATTGATTTGCAGAAACGACGCCGCATGTGACAGATTCAGATGCGCCTCACGTCTGGGTTCCGGTGCAAAATTTCCGATGCGAACGTCCAGCCAGCAGAGAGCTTTCATTTTCGCTGCGATTTTCATTCTCATCTTTCTGCTGCATGCTCCGCTTCTTGAGCTGCCCTATTTTTGGGATGAAGCCGGATATTACGTTCCCGCCGCTCGCGACATTCTGCTGACCGGAAGCCTGATTCCGCACACGACGGTTTCGAATGCTCATCCACCGCTGGTGTTGGCGTGGCTGGCATTGTGGTGGAAGCTGATCGGATACGCGCCGCTGGTCACTCGCTCCGCCATGCTCGTGCTCGCGGCATTTTCTGTGTTTGGCGTGTTTCTTCTGGCCGAGGAGGTGGCAAACGCCGAAGTAGCGATCTTCGCCGCGCTGTGCACTCTGGTGTATCCCGTATTCTTCGCGCAGAGCTCGCTGGCGCAGGTGGATCTCGCCGCCGCCGGGCTCACGTTCTGGGGATTGCGCGCCTATTTGGAACAACGGCCTGTCGCCACCGCCGTCTGGTTTTCTCTCGCCGCTTTGGCCAAAGAGACTGCGATTCTGGCGCCACTGGCGTTGATTTCCTGGGAGTTTCTCTGCGCCCTCTTACCTACTGGCGTGCCGCAGTGCGGGGCGGTTTTGCCCGAAGCGGGGGGAACCGGGCCCAACTCAACCCAAGCCCGCCCTAAAGGACCCCGAGCATCACGAGGCGGAATCGAATGGGGTTGTCCGGTTGAGTTTCGCTCCAGTCGTATCTTTTCGCTAGCGATTCCTTTTCTTCCCCTCAGTCTCTGGTACACCTATCACTACCTTGGCACCGGATTCGTCTTCGGCAATCCCGAATTTTTCCGCTACAACGTCGCCTCCACGCTGAACCCGCTGCGTTTTGTCCTGGCGCTCGCGCTACGCCTGTGGCAGATGTTCGGATACATGCATCTTTGGGTGCTGGCCCTCGCAATGTTGCTGGCACTCTGGCTGCGGCCGGTCAAGGATGTTGGCATTAAGCGCCGGCGCATCCCGATTCGAATTCAAGCAGTTTTTCTGGTCATCGTCTCCACCTACGTCGTTGCCATGGCCCTGGTGGGCGGAGCGGTTCTCGCCCGTTACATGCTTCCTGCCGTTCCGCTCCTAATCATCCTTGCAGTCTCCAGCTTGCGCCGTCGTCTGCGCTGCTGGCCCGCCGTTATCGCCGTGGTTGCCGCTGCGTTCGTTGCCGGATGGTATTGGAACCCCCCCTACGGATTTTCTCCTGAAGACAATCTGGCCTACCGTGACTACATCCATCTACACCAGGATGCCGAGCGCTTTCTTGAAGCGCGCTATCCTATGGCGCGCGTCTTGACGGCGTGGCCGGCTTCGGACGAACTCGCGCGCCCATGGCTCGGTTACGTGACGCGTCCGATGCAGGTGGTGCGGATTGAAGATTTTTCTCTGGAGCAGGTCATTTCGGCCGCGGATTTTCGCGATCATTTCGAAATCGCTTTCGTCTTCTCGACGAAGTACGAACTGGAACATCCGCTGCTGGAGCGCTGGCTGGTGTCAGGCGACAAAACTGGATGGAGAATTCGCGCCTACGCCGAGTGGCGGGCTCTGAAGAGTCGATTTTTTGGCTATCATCGCGATCTGTCGCCGGCGTTGGCGGCAGAGATTCTCGGGGGAAAAGTTGTGTTTTCGGACGAGCGCAAAGGTCAGTGGGCTGCGGTGATCGAGATGAAAAAAGAAGAAATATTAAACGCTGGTAACTCGCTCGAATGATCCTGGCCGACGAGACCCGGAGCACAAGCGCTAGCCTGGGGCCGTGCCTTCTTGGAAAAGCCCTACTTCTGCATCACGTGGCAGGAGTGCGTCTTGATCACCAGCCAAACTTCACGTCCGGGTGCAAGCCGCAGCGAATCGCGCGCCGCCAGCGTGAGATGACATTCCATTTCTACGCCCCAGCTTCCAGTTTTTGCCCAATTTGTTCCGCCGCATTCGACGCCACAGGAGACAATCACATCCCGCTGTTCCAGCGATCGCACGCGGCCCGGAATTACATTCCGTGCACTCAATCCCTGGGGAAGGGAAGTGGCCAGCAGGATATCCCCGGCGCGAATTCCCACCCGCAGAGTCGATCCCACGCCGGTGCGGACGAGCGGAGTCTCGATAAAAACCGCGCTGGAAGCGCCGATCCGACAGGTCATGCAGCCCAGTTCGGGATGTACCGCCTCCACCGTCGCGTCGAAGATGTTTTCAAATCCCGCGAGTTGCGCCACGGTTTCCTGCAAGGGTGCAGTCATCACCTCATGCGGCGTGCCCTGGGCGAGGATCTTTCCGCGATCCAGCACGATCACGCGCTCGCCAAGGGCAAACACCTCATCGCGGCTGTGGGTCACATAAAGAATGGGAATGCGATGCGTGCGATTCCACTCGCGCAGGTCATCCATAATTTTGGATTTGGTTGGAGCGTCGAGAGCCGAGAGCGGTTCGTCGAGCAACAGAACCGCAGGATTCGTCACCAGGGTCCGCGCCAAAGCTGCCCGCTGGCTTTCTCCTCCGGAAATATCCCGGGCTGATCGCGACGCCAGGTGGTCGATGCGGAACGCACGGAGAATCGACGCGGCACGAATCGAGCGCTCGCCGCGCGACAACTGGGTTAGACCGTATCCAACATTTTGTTCGACGGTCAAATGCGGAAACAAAGCGAGGCTCTGAAAGACATAACCGACGCGGCGCTTTGCCACCGGGATGTCGATTCGCGACGAAGAGTCGAACAAGACGCGCACGCCGATCCGAACGCAGCCTTCCGCGGGTTTGAGCAAACCGCCGACGCAGTCGAGCAGCGTAGTTTTCCCCGCGCCCGATGCTCCGAACAGAACGGTAAATCCCGGAGCGGCTTGGAAGTCGACCTCGAGTACAAATTCGCCGAGTTGTTTGCGAATCCGGGCTTCGAGAAAACCCTTCTGCGGCTCACATTGCGAAGCGACGGGGCCGGATCGATCCCGCGCCACGAATTCGCCTGCGGAAGTCATGCCTGTCGCCGGAGTCCTGCCGGTTTCGCTCATCGCAGCTTTCATTCTACGGGTTTCACGGCCCACGCTTTTCGATTCGTGGCATAAACGATGACCAAAAGGACAAAACAGATTGCGAGCAGCAGCAGCGCGGTTGCGTTCGCGCCGGCGTAATCGGAGGCCTGCACGCGGTCGTAAATGTCGATTGAAACCGTACGGGTGACGCCGGGAATGTTTCCGCCCACCATGAGCACGACGCCGAACTCTCCCATGGTGTGCGCAAAACTCAGGGCGGCGCCGGTAATCAGGCCCGGAGCGGAGAGCGGAACGATCACGCAAAAAAAGGTACGAATGGAAGAAGCGCCCAAGGTCGTCGATGCCCAAATCAATTTGCGCTCGACCGCGGCAAACGACGCCGCAAACGGCTGCACCGCAAAGGGCAAGCTGTAAAGAATCGATCCAATCACAAGTCCGGAGAAGGTAAACGCCAGCGTGTGGCCGGTCAGTGCCATCCACCATCGTCCGACCGGACTACGCGGCCCGAGCGCGACCAAAACATAAAACCCAAGCACCGTTGGCGGAAGCACGATCGGCAGGGAGACGATCGCTTCTACGAAGAATTTCCACCGCGACCGCGAGAAAGCGATCCAATACGCGATCGGCAACCCGATCACAAACAGCACGGCCGACACGATCACGGCCAACTGCAGAGTCAGCCACAATGCTTGCCAATCAATCGCCATGGCAGCCAGCGCTCCAACGATTGGTTATTCTCGCGAGGCCGGGTGGACTCCTCTTACGGAACTTCAAATCCATATTTTCGCAGCAACTCCGATATCTCTTTCGTTTTGATGTAAGCCAGAAGCTCTGCAGCCTCTTTCTTATGCTGCGAATGCGACAGAATCACCACCCCTTGCGCCAGGGGCGGATAATCCTCTGACGGAACCACCCAATACTTGCCTTTTTCCTGCATCGATGGGGCGACGGCGTGGGCCAGTGCCACAAACCCTGCCTGCGCGTTTCCCGATTCCACGAATTGCGCTGCCTGCGCAACGTTTTCGCCCAGAACCAGCCGGTCCGACACGCGATCGTAAAGTCCAGCATGCTTCAGCGTTGCCACCGCGGCGCGTCCGTAGGGAGCATGCTCGGGATTCGCAATAGAAATTTTCTGCACCGACGGGTCGAGCAGCACGCCCATCCCCTTGTGTTGCAAGTCGAGGGGCGAGTTCGCTGGAACCCACAGCACCAGCTTGCCAATGGCGTACTCACGCAAGCTCGCGCTATCCGCATCGCCGGCTGCGATCAGGTGACGCGGGTAATCCATATCTGCCGAAAAGAACAGATCAAACGGCGCGCCATTTTCAATCTGTTGCGTCAGCGCTCCCGATGCTCCGAAGGAGAGCTTCATGGTCACGCCAGTTTGTTTCTGGTATCGATCGGCAATCTCCTGCATCGCCGAACTGAGGTCCGCCGCCGCGGCCACGATCAATGGGGTCGATTGTTGGCCGGGAGCGCCAGTCGAGGTCAAAAGAAATGAAAAACCCAGAACTGTTGCTAACAGATAAATGACCGCTGCGCGCTTCCTCGTGCGCATCATGCTCCCCTTTTCCGTCGCGGTTTGGCGGCAAGGCTTTCCCAAAGTGAGCCAACATTTCTAAAGACATTCCAATTATGCATTGATTCGCGGCCGGGCGCTTCCCATACTTTGCTGTTCTCGCGGTTCTATTCGAACTGTTCTCTGCATTTGTGTTTGGATCGCCGTCGCGTCAAATCTTGAACTGCAGGTCAATCCCAGGTTTCTCCTGTGCCGGACAATCGTGATTCTCACATCACCCATGTCCAGCTGCAGAATCAATGATTCGTTCTATGCCGGATGCATTCTTGCCGGCAAAAACGCGGCGCAATTGCGCGAGCGCGCCTATGACTTGAAACTCAAAATTCGAGCCCGGCGCGGCCTGGCCCTCACGACCGACGCCGGTAGCGAAACTGCCGCGCAATCTTCCTCCCCCTTGGACGCCGCTCGGCGCTGTGCTGCTGGTGTCTGCTGCCACTGGCGACGGTACACAGGACTATCACCAATTTGCCGGGCGCGCCTCCTCGGTCGCCATCGATTCCGCAGACCAACCGGCGACACGGTGTAGGTCGGGGGCGCACAAACCGGAATTCTGGAAGTCTACCGATGGCACGAACACCGCCGCGAATGACGTCACCTGGACTCCGCTGACCGACCATGAGGCCGCGCCGTCGATGCAGCCCGGCCAGTCAGCCAGGTAATAATAACTGCCGTGAATTCCGTGATTCTGGCTGCGACGGGCGAGCCGCGCACTCCCACAACTCCCGAGAATTCAGATCTCGGACTGCCGATGACTTCCTCGGAAAATCGCTCGACGGTGGCGCTGGAACGTCCACCTGAACGGCGCGCGGAAGCGTAGCCTGGCATCGCATGAACGTGGCCAAGCTTCTTCATTTTTGGTATTTTCCAGGCGTGACCACGTCCCCGCAACAGCACAACACTCCTGAAGAAAAGCGCCGTCTCGAAGAGCTACGGCGCCGCGTTGTTGAAAAGCCAGACGCCCACTCCTCAAACTCGCCATGGCTGTGGCCCGTTGTGATCCTCCTCGCGCTGCTGCTCTGGCTTGGCTTCTGGGCGTGGACTTCCTACGGAGGTTGGTGGGCGCGACATTCGCACAAGGGAGGGCTGTCCTCGAACATCGAGGGAATTCTGCCCGCCAGACGCCAACACAATCCCCGCAGCCTCAAGTCTCGTAAGGCCGAATCGCCCGCACGTCCAGCTTCGGCCGTGATCGGGTGGGTGTCCCCCGCTGCCCGGCAGGGCGCAACTCCGCCGATTTCCCTAAATCCGGTTCTTTTTCTTGATCTCGATATTTAACCGGCGGATTTTCTGGTTCAGCGTGGAAAGCGGTACATGGAAGCGTTCAGCGGCTTCGGTCTGATTCCAGTTGCAGCGCTCCAGCATGTCAGTGATGATGCGCCGCTGCACGTCATCGACGATATCAAACAACGATGCATCCGAAGGCGGATCGTGCAATCCGAGCGAAGAGTTGCGGCCGAGCATCGAATCCGGAAGAAGGTTGGTGGTGATCTCCGGTCCTGAGGAAAGCACCACCGCGCGCTCGATTACATTTTCGAGTTCGCGCACATTACCCGGCCACGAGTATGCCATCAGGGGTCGCAGCGCCTCGGGCGTAATCCGCGGCACGGGGCGTCCGTTCTCTTCGGCGTATTTCTTGAGGAAAAATTCCACCAGCATCGGGATGTCTTCCTTGCGCTGCCGCAAGGGAGGCAAATCGATGCTGATGACGTTCAGCCGGTAGAAGAGATCTTCGCGGAAGCGACCTTCGCGTACCATCTGCCGCAAATCAATATTCGTCGCGGCGATGATGCGCACATCGACTTGAATTTCCTGAATCCCCCCCAGGTGCATGAAGCGCCGATCCTGCAGCACGCGCAGAATCTTGGCCTGCGTTTCGAGTCCCATGGTCGCAATTTCGTCGAGAAACAGCGTCCCTTTGTCGGCGACTTCGAACAAGCCTTTCTTCGACGCGATCGCGCTGGTAAACGCGCCCTTGACGTGACCGAACAGTGTTGATTCGAGAAGATCCGCCGGCATCGATCCGGTATTAACCGGAACGAAGGGCTTGTCGCGACGCGGAGAGTTCAGGTGAATCGCCTTCGCGATGACCTCTTTTCCCGTGCCGCTCTCGCCCTGCAACAGCACGGTCGAGCGGCTGTTGGCGACCTGGGCCACGAGGTCGAAAATCTTCAGCATGGGCTCGCTTTTGCCCACGATGTTTTCGAAGTTGTAGCGCTGTTTCAGCGCGCGTTTCAGCTGAACGTTCTCTTCTTCGGCGCGACGCCAACCCACCGCGGCCCGCACATCGGCCAGAAGCTTTTCGTTGTCCCACGGCTTCTGAATGAAGTTCGCCGCGCCCGATTGCATAGCGCGCACCGCGTTCTCCACCGTTCCGTAGGCAGTAATCATGATCACCGGCAACTGCGAATCATGGCCCCGAATATCCGAGAGAACTTCCATGCCATCCCGGCCGGGCAGTGCCAGATCGAGAAGCACGAGGTCGAACGGACGACTCTCAATCTGCAGCAATCCATCTTCACCGTTCTCGGCCGTTTCGACCTCGAATCCTTCCAGTTCGAGAAGGGTCTGCAGAGATTCGCGAATCTCGGCTTCATCGTCAATGATGAGCACTGACCCGGCCCGAGCCGGCTGCATGTTCATCGTGCCGTGCGTCATAACTGCTGCTTCAGACATGAACTGCCTTCCTGCTCAACGGAAAATCAAGGGCGAACGTCGTTCCCGCGCCCGGCGTGCTCTCCACACGAATCTTCCCCGCATGTTCCTGAATGATGCCGTAGGTGACCGACAGCCCCAGTCCGGTTCCCCGTGACTGGCCTTCTCTGGGTGCAGTCTTGGTCGTGAAAAACGGATCGTAGATCCTGTGAATGTGTTCCGGTGCAATGCCTGAACCGGTGTCGGAAACGCGAATGCTCACCATCTCCCCGTTGCTGGTGGCCACGTACAGGGTTCCCCCATTCGGCATCGCATCTTTCGCATTCAAAAACAGATTCAGGAAGACCTGCTGCAATCTTCCCGCGTTCCCCTGAATCGGCGAAATGCCCGACATGAGCTCCGAACTTACACGAACCTTCGCGGTTTTGAACTGGTGTTCGAGCAATGTCAGCGTGTCGGTGATGATCTTGTTGACGTCGACGTCGGCGAATTCGGTCCCGCTCGTGCGCGAGAAATTCAAGAGATTATTCACGATCTCCGAGGCACGGAACGTCTGCCGCGTGATCTTCTCCAGCAATCCCGACTTCTGCGGATCGCCCTGCAGTTGCTTCGCCAGCATCTGCGTGTAAGAAGAAATCACGGCCAGCGGCGTATTGACTTCGTGCGCCACTCCTGCCGCCAGCAGCCCGATCGATGACAGCTTGTCGGCCTGAGAAAGCTGGCCTTCGAGCTCCACGCGGTCGGTAATGTCATCCATGATCACCAGCCGTCCGATGACCTGGAACTTGCGGGTGACCAGCGGAGCGATCGCAACGTTAACGGTGCGAGTTTCGCTTGCGGGCGTCTTCAAGCGGAACTTGTACAGGTTATTGATGCCGGCGTTCTGCCGCACGCGATAGAACTCCTCGGCAAACTCCGCCGGAAAAACCTTCCGCAGCGGCTGCGTGAGAGTCTGCCAGCGCGGCATCGCGTACATGACTTCCATCTGCGCGTTC
>JASHRE010000801.1 GCA_030037515.1 Candidatus Sulfotelmatobacter sp. | reverse complement strand
AGCAGTAGCCGAGCGACAGCAAATCAAGGCCAGTGAACAATGATTCTCCAGAGCCAAGCAGGACTGGCGACTGCACGAGGTGCAATTCATCAACCAGGCCAGCCCCCAGGTAGGCTCGAACCGTGGCAACTCCGCCGCCCAGTCGCACGTCCTTGCCTTTGGCTGCGGCCTTCGCACGTTGCCATGCAGCCAGGATCCCATCAGTGACGAAATGGAAAGTGGTGCTGCCTTCCATAGTGAGCGGTGCTCGAGGGTGATGCGTGAGCACAAAAACATCGCAATGAAATGGCGGATCGTCACCCCACCAACCCTTCCAGTCCTCGTTCACCCATGCGCCGCGCACCGGGCCAAACATGTTGCGTCCTATAATCCAAGCCCCGATGTTCTCAAAGCCGCGAGCGGCAAAGTCGTCGTCAATGCCCGCTTCACCACCTTCCTGGCCCAAAACATAGCCTGGCACATTCTGGAGTCCCGCTGCACCGCGGGACTCCTGGTGGTGCATTCTCTGGAAGGTGTGGGTACGGAAAAACCATTCCATCAACCCCGTGCCGCCGAGGCCGAGAGGATGATCGAGGCTCTGGTTCGGGCCAGCGCTGTAGCCATCCAGTGAGATGCCGAAGGAGTGCACCCTCAGTTTTGACATATGATTGCCGATCGAAAATCGAATGCGCCTATTGCGATCAAGGACGCGGTGATTGGCCCATCGGGTTCCAAAACCGCGTCGCAGCGAACGTTCCACGAGTGCATCATGCTATTTCAGAGGATGAGCAGCTCTTGGTAAAACCCGCCAATTTTGCGACCACGGTCCACCACTTAGCTTGTGCCGCGCAGTCTGTTGTGTGCACTGCTGTGGCGGCCAGAATGAAAAGCCAGGAAATGTTGAATACCGGGTTTGCGGGCATCTCATGGCCTCGGATTCACAGCTTCATCACTGTCGATCTTTGGGGACTGCCGGTGCCTTATGGCTCAGCGCCCATACATAAGCGGCAACCGCCGAGGCTTGGGTATCGGAGAGCTGCGCTCCACCCATCGGCGGCATCGGACTGCGAAATTGCTTTGGCTGGGGCACCCCTTCGGTGATCACCTTCAAAATTCCAGCGAGACTGCCGTCGCTCCAAATCCATTTGTTTCTGGTGAGGTCCGGTCCCAGTGGCGTGCCCGTGCCTTTGGCCCCGTGGCAGCCGGTGCAACTCGCTCCTCCCACCTGTCCCTGATAGATGCGAAAGCCCAGCGCGACCATGTCAGGCGACGAACCATCCGGCACCGGGAGGTCGGCGGTGTTACTTTCCGGGGGCGCGGATTCGGTTTGGACGATTTTGCCAGCCGGCGCCGAATTGCTCGGGCATGGCGTCGTCTTTGGCGCTGGTCCTGCGGGGTCGCCCGTATACGTAATGCGATAGATCCATCCGCGAATATCGTCCGACACGTACAACGCCCCGTCTGGACCAACAGCGAGACCCGAGGGACGATGCTCGGCGCCCTCGGGGGTCTTCACTCGACCGGCGAAGCCATCCGCGAATATCTCGCAATTGCCGGATGCGCGGTCTCCGTTGAGCGGCTGGAACACGACATTATATCCGCCCTGCGCGTAGGGTGCGCGATTCCACGAGCCGTGGAACGCGATGAAGACTCCGTCACGATAGCGGGTCGGAAACTGCTTCTGATCGTAGCGAACCATCCCGTTCGGAGCCCAGTGAGCAGGAAAAGCGGCGACCGGCGGTAGCTTGTTCGCGCAGACTCCTACAGCTTTTCCTCCGTCACCGCCATACTCGGGAGCCAGGACCAGTTTTTTTTGCGTGCCGTCGTAATAGCATTCCGGCCAACCGTAATCGCCGCCGGACTTCAGCAGCAACAACTCCTCGGCGGGTAGCGTAGCTTCTTCGGAGGGTTTGTAGAGGTCAGGCCAATTCGAATGCAGTTGATCGCGTCCGTGCTGTGTGACAAAGAGATTGTCGGCTGCGTCGAAGGCAAACCCTTCCGCGTTCCGGATTCCTGTCGCGTAGCGATCTGCAGGAGAAAACCTCTGGTCTGTCTTGTTGGCGTCGTATCGCCAGATGCCCCCTCGAGTCTCCAACTCGGTGCAGGGATTTGCTCCGAGGATCTTGGGTTGCCGGTTCTGCGACTGGCAGGAGTTCGTCGCCGAGGCAACGTCAATATATAAGGACCCGTCCTTTCCGATGACGAACGGGTGCATGGGATGATCGCCGCCAAGTGGCAACCCTGAAACGACGGTTGCAGGCGGAGTTTTCGCCACAAACGCGCCGGTCGACAAAGCGTAGCGCACGATGCGATCGTTGATCTCGGCGTAAATCGATCCGTCATAGATACCGATGCCCGTGCCGCCGGCTCCCCCCGTCTTTTGAGTTTCGCCGAAGCGCTCGATCACGTCGGCTTTTCCGGTTCCGCTTTTGTCCTGGAGCGCGACGAGAAAACCGCCCGGAGGAATTTTGTCGAAGTCGTAGTAGTCGCCGGACCACGTGTTCACGTAAACAATCCCGTTCGATGCGACCGCCATGTGGCGCGCATGACCGACGCCGTCCGCGAAAACGGTTGCGCAAAAGCCTGCGGGCAGGGTCAGTCCGGCACCATCCCGGCATGAGGGGTTCGCACCACTTTTCGAGGCATTCTTGGTCTGCGCCAACCGTGTGAACCCGATCAGGCAAAACACAGCCATCGCAGAATATCGAAGCACATTTGTGCGCGCTGTCCCCATGAGGCCTCCTGAGAACTCTGAAAATGTTGGGCCGATTCTATTACAGTTCCGTCCACCGCCCCAGGCATCCCCATTCAGTTCTGTTCGAAATCCCGCTGGCTGTTGTTTCCGCAGGTGAAGCAATGCAGGATGAAGTCCCCATGCTCCGCTTCGAGAGCGGGCAGGTGCGAACCAAAACTTGGATGTTTCGCGAGGCAATACATGCGCGGAGCGCTGACCTCGAGACAACAGCCCTGCGCGTCGAAATGAACATCGACTCCCGCTGCGCCTTGAGCGAGCGGTTTTCCGTCCTGCAGCAGGTATACGCGAACAGGCTGGTTTGGATCGGCGACGCCAAGAGCCGCTTGTCGTCGGATGTTGCGCCGTCCGGTTGCGTGGTAGAGCGGCCGGCGCGCATTACCTTCCCGTCTGCGCGCTCTCCGTCGGCATGAAAAATCGTAGGTTCGCCGAGCCCGGCGCCGACATGGAAGCTGAGCAGGATTCCATAAATGATGATGGTACGCCCCAAAACGTTTTCGGTCCGACCATCAAATAGAGCTCTCTAAGCATCGAGTTCGTTTTCTGTCTTAGCGATGTGCGATGCTCGAGCGATCACCTGGGCGGTACGTCAGCAGGTGTACACTCCTCTCCTGCGACTTTCACAATCATGCTATCGGAAACATTCTTGCAAGGCCCAGCCGCAATTGTTCGCGGGCCGATCAGTGATGAGAGTGATGATGTGGCGACACTGTGTCGGGGGAACTGATGACGAGGCGCCCGTGACGGACTCCCTTTGTGCTGATGAGTTTGTCGGCGAGTTGTTGAACATTGCGAGATTTGCCCCGCAAGACCACCACCTCAAGGCACGTATCATGATCGAGATGGGCGTGGAGCGTTGAGATAACAACTTCGTGATGTTCATGTTGAAGGTCGGCCAATTTTTCCGGGAGGAGCCGAGTGCGATGGTCATAGATCAACGTTACGGTTCCCACAACCGGCGCGGTCGAGGTGACGATCGCAGACCCCACAAGCCGGTCCCGGATCAGATCGCGGAATGCTTCGGATCTGTTGTCATAGCCTTTTTCAGCGATAAATTTGTCGAACCGATCAAGTAGTTCCGAGTCCAGTGAAACTCCGATTCTGCTAAGCAGTGCCATGGGGATTTCGTCGAATCCTTTCGGGCTTAGCCTAGCACAGCAGCCAACGAGCGTATTACGAATCCGGGAATCGTTGCGAAATGTGATCCCGACATGGAAGGGCGCAGGCCTGAGCAGAAGATCTGAGGTCTCATCCAGGTAACACGACTCCTACCTGTGTGTTACGGTTGGTAACACGAAGTTAAGAATGGTAAGACGAATTGCTCTGCCTCTGCCCGGAGAACGCATCGACAAAACCTGGCGGGGTGATTGCATGGGCGACCGTCCAGGCTCGAAGCGCAGACGGGTACGGTGCAACGACACCGTCGAGCACGGGGACGGCTCCTTCATAATTTTTGGGGGTTCTATTGCGATCTCAATCTGTTCTCCGATTTCACTTGCCACCTCGTCGATTCCTACATGGGCGACCATTTGGAACAGCATTCGGAACAGCAGGACAGGCGCTGGGTTCGACCTACGCTATACGATTTTCGGCCAATTCTTCGGGCGCGCCACAGGGAAACCAGGTTCGGCGTGCCCGGCAACGACTGGGTCCGCAATGGGCCTTTTCCGGATCGCGCGCCTGGTCATGAGCTCTCGACAAACCGTCACAGGACGCTCTGAGCGGTAGTGGAAAGATGGGGTTCGATGACGCAACCCCTGGTTGGGCGCGGCACTCCGAGAAAAGGAGCATTCCAGGGGGACAATAGTATATATAATCTATTATAATTGTAGCCATTTGATCGCGTCGATGCACGCTAAGGAATGGGGATGAGTCGGATGAGAACGAACAGTGTTCCCGCAGGGCATTGCATGGTTCATCGATTACGGGACAATGGATAACTGGGCGTGCGCCGGATGGGTACCGCGAGCTATGTCTGGCTGCGTTTGCCCGCAAAGCTCTGCCCGGAAATGAATTCGCCCGATGTTGGAAACGCCTGATTCATTGTATCGAGAAAGATCAACACGCCGGGGATGGGATTACCGCAAATTGTGGATCGGCAGAGACGATCTCCCACCATCCGCATTCTGATTGTTGACGCACCCGACCGGGAATCCCCCAGGCAGAAAACAGGGAAAGTCCCAAGCATTGCCAAATAAGGGTCGCGGCTCGCCTTACAGTTTTCATCGTTGTGTAACACGATTGCGACATTCGTATCCTGTATATTGGTAACACGAAAATGAGGATCGTATATGTGCAGGGCAACTCGAATCTTTCTGATTCCCGGCATCTGGGGCCTCACGCTGCTTTGGTCGGCGGTATACCTGCGGGCGGCAGCCAACGGAAGCCTGGCAGGAACCTTGAAAGATCCTTCCGGTGCCGTGATTGCCGGCGCCCGGGTGACGTTGGTCAACACCGCTCTGAAATCTCAATTTACGACCCTCAGCAATGGGCAGGGGTTCTATTCGTTCCCGGCGCTTCCGGTTGGTCACTACAGCGTTACGATTGAAGCCTCAGGATTCAAGACCCAGAAGAGATCGGACCTGATCGTCGATACCGACGCTGCCTTAGAGTTGGATGCGACCTTGGCAGTCGGTGACCGGTCCGAACAAGTGAACGTGGAAGCGAGTGGTGCGGCAGTCGAAGCCCAGGTCGACACGGTTGCGACTCACCTCGGTGAACTGGTGACCGGATCGCAAATGACAGCTTTGCCATTAAACGGCCGCAGTTACACCGATCTACTGCCCATCCAACCCGGCATTGCCCCGGTCTCCACGTTGTTGCCGACCTCCGTCATCATGGCCGGCGTAACCGGCGCTCTGTCCCCGTCGGGCGATTCAAACCCCGGAAATCTTTCTATCGATGGACAGCGGGAATCCTCAAATGGATTCCTTGTCAATGGGATCGATGTTCAGGAACACATGAACGGCGGAACGTCGATCGTTTCCAACCTGGATTCGATCGATGAATTCCGGGTCCTCACCAATAACTTTGATCCTGAGTACGGCAATTACAACGGAGGTATGGTAACGGTCATCACCAAGTCGGGGAGTGGCGCATTTCACGGCAATGCCTTCGAGTTTTTCCGAAATACCGCGCTCGATGCGCGCGGTTATTTTGATCCCTCGCGGCCCGCGTTTCGACAGAATCAGTTTGGTGGAACGTTTGGCGGACCCATCAAGCACGAGAAAATTTACTTCTTCAGCGACTATCAGGGAACCGGGACGGATGAAGGCGTGGAGACGGGATTGGTCTCAGTTCCTTCAATGCAGGATCGCGTGGGCAATATTTCCGACTTGCAAAGTTCGCTGGTCACAACCACGACGATCACAGAAAATGGCCAGCCTGTCTCCCTAACCGTTCCGACCACGGTCAGCGGGCCATCGCTGGCCACCCGGCTCACGTCGAAGCTTGGCTACACGGTGAGCGGGGGAGAACCCTACTATTACACGCAAGGCGAAAATGTTGCCGGCAACCCCACTGCAACCTATCCCTCAAATTGCACGCCAACTTCGACGGTGCCGTGCGTTCTTCCCACCCTGAACATCCCTCAGAGCGCATGGTCGTCGCCAGCGCTTGCCTTGCTGCAATCGATTCCCGCGCCAAACGACGGCGCGGACCAATATTCCACTTCGGCCTTTCCACAAATCGTACGCGACGACAGGTTTTCCGGGCGCATCGACGCCAACACGGGGTTGGGTCAGCTGTCCGCGTATTATTTTTTCGACGATTACCGGCTCGACAATCCATATCCGGGGCAGCAAGGCGGAGCCAGTATCCCCGGCTTTGACGCGCTAACGTTCGGGCGCGCGCAACTCGTCAGCCTCGCAGACACGAGAGTTTTCGGAAGCGCCACGGTTAACGAGTTCCATGTGGGGTATTTGCGTTACGCCAACGTGATTGGGGAACCCAAGGGTGGGCTCGGCGTAAGCCAAGCGGCGCAGGGCTTCTCGACCAGTACCGCGGAGGGGGGCTTTACCATCCAGGCGCCGCAGTTTGAGGGCGTGGAAAACATCGTTTTTCCCACCTTCGTCATGGGTGTCCCCATCACCAATGAAACACAGATCAACAACACGTTGTATCTGAGCGATACCTTCTCGAAAGTGATAGGTACTCACACGCTGAAATTTGGAGGGCAGCTCCACGTCGATCAGGTGAACGAGCATCCCAACGCAACCTTCAACGGCACTTTCAACATCGATGGAACCGAAACCGGCTCTGCCTTTGCTGACTTCCTGATCGGCGTACCCAGCAATTTCACGCAAACCTCGGGTCAACCTTTTTACTTGCGAGACCGCTATGTGGGACTGTTCGCACAGGACAGTTGGCGGGTGCGAACCGACCTGACCTTCAACTTCGGGCTCCGCTGGGACTACATCATGCCCTTCTGGGAGAAATACAACAATCTCCAAACCATCATTCCCGGCAGGCAGTCGGTTCTCTATCCCGGACTACCCGAGGATCTGGTGGTTCCCGGCGATCCGGGTATTCCGAGCACGATTTCTCCGTCCAAGCCGCACAACTTGGCCCCACGAATCGGTTTCGCCTATGCCCCGAAATTCGACCATGGAATTTTGAAAACAATTTTTGGAGACAGCGGCCGGAGCAGCATTCGCGCCAGCTACGGCATCTTCTATACCCAATTTCCAGGGCTGTCGGCCGGAGTCATGTATGGCGTTCCGCCCTTTGGCTATAACTACCTGAGCCCCGAACCGCCGCTGTTTGCCACGCCTTTCATCAACGCTGCCGATGGGGTCCGGAACATCAATCCCTTTCCACTTACGTTTCCTCCCCACGATGTCTCCGCCAGCAATCCGGACACCGAAAGCTTCTCGAGCGTGATCCCGATCTCTGCCGACGTTTCCTTTTACTACCGCGATGCGGTCCCCTACACCGAGAATTACATGCTTTCGTTGGAACGGCAGATCAGGAGCGGCATGCTGCTTACCTTGAGCTATGTGGGAAATGAAGGGCACCACATTCTTGCGGTTGTGTCCAACAATCCTGCCAATCAGGCTCTTTGCCTGAGCCTGAGTCAACCGAGTGAAGTGGCACCCGGCAGCCCTACTTGCGGACCGTTTGGTGAGGATGCGGTCATCACTAGCGCCAGCCGGCAGGTGTATCACGGAGTGCGAGAGGGCATAGGCTCCAATTATCAGGAAGACACGTGGCAACAAACGATTGAGAATTCGACCTACAACGCGCTGGAAACGAACCTGCGCTATGTAGCAAAGCGGTCGAATTTCTTGCTCGGCTATACCTACAGCAAATCGATCGACCAAGGTTCGAATCTCGGCGAACAACTCGATCCCTTAAACCACGCCCGGACGCGTGCCATTTCCGCTTGGGACATGAGGCACAACTTTGTCGGGAGCTTCCAGGTGGATCTACCGTTCGA
>JASHRE010000800.1 GCA_030037515.1 Candidatus Sulfotelmatobacter sp. | reverse complement strand
TGGACGTTGTTATCAACAATGCAGGATATGGCAATCTCTCGTCCGTAGAAGATACCCCTATATCGGACTTCCGCGCACAGATCGAAACGAATCTCTTTGGGACAATCATCGTGACGAAGGCAGCTCTCCCGTACTTTCGCCAAAGGAAGGCGGGCCATTTCATTCAGTTTTCCTCGATGGGCGGAAGGATCGGACCCCCAGGGCGCGGACCCTATTCGGCAGCGAAATGGGGCGTCGAAGGTTTCTCCGAAGTTTTGTCGCGCGAAGTGGCACCGCTAGGCATCAAAGTCACAATCGTCGAGCCGGGTGGCTTCCGCACGGACTTCGCCGGCAGTTCCACCAAGCTGAGCGAAGGGCATCCCGAATACGACTCGACGGTTGGAGCAACGGCCAGGTTTCAACGCGACTATAACGGTAAGCAGCCCGGAGACCCGAAGAAGGCGGCTCAAGTCATCGTTCGGCTGACGCAGGAAGAGAAACCTCCGTTGCGACTGTTGCTCGGCAGCGATGCGTATAACGGGGCGGAGAAGAACGACCTTGCACGATTAGAAGAAGCGAGAGCCTGGAAAGAATTCAGCCTGTCCACCGATTTCTAGCTTGGCATAAAACGTCTCCCGCCCGCTGACCCCCTTCCTGTGGTTCAGCTTTCCGCTGATGATCAGCTGGCCCTTGGCACTTTGAACCGATATTTGTTGATCTTGAAACGTTTGATTTTCGAATCGAGCGTTCGTGCTGGCAGTCCTAGCTTCGTTGCGGCACCCGATGGGCCCGAGACCTGGCCATCAGATTCCGTAAGGGCGGCTTCGATCATTTCCTTCTCCTGGCGTGCAAGAACGCGATTCAGAGTACTCGGCCGGATCCGGGCCACCGGCAGTTCCCGTCGAAGCCAGGTTTCGTCCACGGAAAAGGTCTCGCCCTCGCATAATATGACGGCGCGCTCAATTACGTTCTGTAATTCACGGATGTTCCCCGGCCAATTGTATGCCTGCAATAATCCAAGACTCTTCTTGTCAAGCGTTCTGAATTTCTTTCCAGCTTTCTTACTGAAACGGTCAATGAAGTACTCGAACAGCAATGGAACGTCAGCTATACGTTCGCGTAACGGCGGCACATCGATAGGCACGACATTCAGCCTGTATAAAAGGTCTTCGCGGAATTTGCCCTCCGTGACGAGCGTGTTCAAATCACGATGAGTGGCCGCGATTACCCTGACGTCGATTGGAATGGCTTTATTGCTCCCCACGCGCTCAATCTCGCGCTCCTGCAGAACCCGTAACAGTGCAACTTGGATCTCGGGAGGCAGGTCGCCGACTTCGTCCAGAAAAATTGTTCCGCCGTTCGCCGACTCGAAACGTCCGAGCCGTCTTTGAGTCGCGCCTGTGAAGGCGCCCTTCTCATGACCGAAAAGCTCAGACGCAATCAACGATTGTGGGATCGCAGCGCAATTCACTCCGATGAACGCGCGATCAGCACGATTGGATCGCTTGTGGATGCTGCGGGCTATCAATTCCTTCCCTGTACCGGTTTCGCCAAGAATCAGGACCGTTGAATCCGAAGAGGCAAGCTTCGTAATTTGGCGTAGCACTTTCCGTAGCACTTCCGAGGAACCAACGATGTCCTCGAACATCGAGTCACGATCGATTTGCTCTCGCAATGCCAGGTTTTCATTTCGTGTCCTTTCCTCCGCTCGGACGCGCTCATCGATGTCGGTTCCGGTTGCGTACCAGCGAGTCACTTGACCCTGGTCACTTGAGAAAGGGTTGTACCGAATAAGAAACCACCGATACTGGCCGTCGTTTCGACGGGCCCGCTGTTCGATTTCAAACGGGAGGCCTCGACGGAGAGCAGCCGTGCGCTGCTCGCGTAATCTCTCCAGGTCGTCGGGATGGAAGATTCGTTCCCGAAAATGCGGGGCCATCACATCTTCTTCAGAGAGACCCGTGTAATCAAGAGTCGCTTGGTTGGCATAGATGGGTGTACCTGAGGGATCCTGGACGACAATCGTCTGCGGTATCAGATCGGTGATACGACGAAGCTCACGTTCATCTTCTCTGAGCTTCGCTTCTGTTTGCTTTAGGGTTTCGATGTCGGTGCATGTTCCATACCACCGGACTATCTTGCCAGTCTCGTCACGTAACGGCTCAACCCTCATGAGAAACCAATGAAACACTCCATCATGGCGACGGAGACGGGCTTCCATTTCCCCAGGTTCACCCGATGTGAGCTGCCGTTTGCACTTCTCCAGCAACTGGTCTCGATCTTCTGGGTGGATGGCGACTTGCCAACCCGACCCACAGGATTCTTCAGGGGAAAGTTCCGTGTACTCATGCCAACGTTTGTTAAGGAATTCGATCGAGCCATCCGGCAGCATGCACCAGGCCAGCGTCGGGATCGTGTCAATCACCTGTCGAAGTTTCTTTTCCGAATTCTTTAATTCGGCCAGCGCTCTGGAGAGTTCTTGGGATCGCTGGCGTCTCATAGAAACCATCGCGGGATTATAAGCGGACATTCTCTCCTGATCAAAAAGGAATTCCTGAAGAATCAGGATAGCGTGACAGTCTAAGTTCAACGGGCACAGGTCATTGCAGATGGTCTATGACCTGCAACGGCCATTTCGTCGTCCGGAGCCGATAAGCATGACGCTGCGGATTGAATGGGTTGAAGGTCGCATTCGACTCAGCGGTGAATTTCGGATTGCGCACCTCGATCAAGTCAAAACCGAAATCGAGAAATGCGGATCGCTTAGAGCACTGGATCTGGAAGAAGTGGCCCTAATCGATCTCGAAAGCGTTCGTTTTCTTAATGCATGCGAGGCAAAGGGCATTTCAGTGCTTCACTGTTCGCCTTACATCAGGGAATGGATGTCACAAGAACGAATCCGAGGAAAGAAGTCATAAAGCTACCAAGGAGGAACAAAAATGAAGTCCACGCAGACTAAACCAGGCATCGTGTTTTGCCACGGCCTTTGGGCAGACGGTTCCTGCTTCAGCAAATTAATCGTTCCCTTGCAGGCTGAGGGGTACGAATGCATCGCGGCGCAGTACGGCCTCAACTCAACGGCAGAGGATGTCGAGTTAACGAAAGCAGCGATCGGCCGGGTTAGTGGCCCGGTTATCCTTGTCGGCCACTCCTACGGCGGAACCGTCATCACCGGCGCTGGTACCGATGATCGCGTTGCCGGGCTGGTTTACATTTGTGCGCTTGCGCCGGACGCGGACGAGAGTTCGCAGACGCAGCAGTCCAATTTCCCGACGACGGATGTCTTCTCTCAAATCGATGTCGTGGATGGCCGTATCTGGCTGCGTCGGGAGGGCACGAAATATTTCTGCGGAGATCTTTCGGAGCAGGAGCAGCAACTCGTTTGGGCGACGCAAGGTGTTCCGAAACCCGATCTGTTTGCGGCAAAAGCCGGAGGCACCGCCTGGAAATCAAAGCCCAGCTGGTACATCGTCGGCAAGAAAGACCACACTGTTCATCCCGATCTGGAGCGCGCCATGGCCAAGCGCATGGGCGCAACCTCCTATGAGCTCGACAGCAGCCATGTGCCGATGCTCTCCCAACCGGAACGTGTCCTCGACGTAATCCGCGCCGCCGCAAAGGCGGTTCAGGAAGCGAAAGCAGCGTAAGGAAAGGTTCCGGCGTTAGCTCGGTAGCAGTATCGATTGGAACGCCGCCCTCGCTCACAGAAGCGGCAACAGACAGGTAGATATGAATGCATTGTTGGATCTCGCGATAAAGGCACATGGCGGCTTAGATCGCTGGAAAA
>JASHRE010000799.1 GCA_030037515.1 Candidatus Sulfotelmatobacter sp. | reverse complement strand
GGCCCCGTGTTCGGCGCTGTCAAACTCGAAGGCGACAGTTTGATAGATCGGCACGGCCACGGCCTTGGTCGTGGGATCGCCCTCGTACCCGACATGGATTGCGATCGTTTCTGGTTTCATCCGATCAGCAAAATATCATGAACCGAACGCGAGGGCTCGATGTCGGCCACAAGCCAGGTTCGCTTACTTCGACGTCGCCATCAGTTCCGCGGCGGGTTCGGACATCGATTCGTGCAACAGCGATTTCGAGAGCGCGCGACTGACGGTGCGAGCCGCGAACTCGGCGCCGTAGGCAAAACGCATGACTGGACCGAAGCTGTTGGCCGCGGCCACGCCGATGAAATAGAGACCCGAAAGGGACGCTTCGAATTCCGATGAGAGCACCGGAGTTTGCTCGACCGCGACGAGTCTGGACCGAATATCGGAGCTCAGGAACTTCAACCGGTCGATCTGGACCTTGTATCCGGTGGCGGCGATGACGTGATCGGCGGGAATCCGTTTTTCGGTGCCGTCTTCGCCGCTCAATCGCAGCACGACCTGCTTGCCCAGTATGTCGGCCGCTTCGATGGTGTAGCCGAGCGACAAGGGCAGCTTGCCTATCACCTTGTCGCGGATAAACCATCCACCCGAAGGTCCCAGCGTGCGTTTGACGACTTCGAGGCGCAGATTTTCCGGGAGACGGTGAAACACTGCCGGCGCGTTGGCGTAGAAGCTGGAACGCCAGCCCGGCCCCAGTCCGGTTTGCGGTTTCTGGATTCTTTGCCACAGCGAACGAGGCTGGCCGGTGGGCTTGCCGTGAAATTTCAAAGCGTTTCGCCGCGCCACCAGTTGCACGTTCACGCCTGCTTCGTGGAGCAGGCCCGCCCAGTCCAGGGCGGACGAGCCGGCGCCGACCACGACAACGTTGCGTCCTTTAAAGATCTGGGGGTCGTTGTGGCGCGCGCTGTGCGAAAGGAATTCTTCTGGCAGGTTGGCCAATGCATCGGGCACATACTCGAAATGCGTGATGCCGACGGCCAGCACGACCGTGCGCGCGGTGATGATCTCGCCCTCGTCGAGGCGCAGCTTGTATCCCTGCGGAATCTGTTCAATCGAAGCGACCAGTTTGTCTTCGAGCTCGGGAACCATGCGTTGCTTGAACGCCAGCCCGTAGTCGCAGAACGTCCCGAGTTGAACAGGAAGTCCCGTGTCGCTGTACGGAATGCCGCGCTCAGCGCAGAACTTTTGCAGGGTAAATTGGTTCCGCGGGTCGTAAATATTGGACGCGAATCCATCCGATTTCAGGCACATGCCCTTTGGCATGTGCGCCTTCCAGCTCTCCATGGGACGCCCGAAGATGCGGAAGGGAACTCCGGAATGGCGTAGGTACGCGGCAAGAGAAAGCCCGTAAGGACCAGCACCGACAATGACAGTATTGAGCATAGACTTAAGTGGCGCGCGATTTAAAGACCTTCTTGAGTGCAGATCGATCGGGGGACGTAATGGGGGATCAAAACTCCACAGATCATATCATGTTCCGCGGGTCTGCCAATAGAGAATGTCGGCGTGCGAGCATTCGCTGCTCATGGAGGGTGAACCATTTTCTTTACAATTATTTCCGGACTGCGCAGGGCTGACAGTAGATTCTTTCGACTCTAGTGCTGTGCGCATTTCTGAGTCCTGGACCTTGGTGGAACTCCCCGGGGTCCGAGTTACCGATACGCCCTTCTCAGAGGAAGATTGCCCCGGCTTGGCGCCATCCTGATGCGCAGACTCTGAGAACTAGCTCAGGTTCACCCCGGCCTCCGTCCGGCGGTGGCCATTGTGCTTCTCTGCTCGGCTGCGTTGGGGTAATCTGCAGGCGGCACGGCGTCAGGCTCTTCCTACTATCTATCAGCGCGGCATAGCGGCCATGAAAGCCGGCAATTTTGAGGCGGCGCGGGCCCCATTCGAGAAAGCGGTCAGAACGAATCCGCCTGAGTTCCCAAGGTCGCCGTTCCTGTCAAAGTAAGCGTCTGATTGCAGTTCGACCCAAAAACCTACAACGCGGCAGGAATGCGATTTGACAAGGAAGCGAGCCAGACGCGCTCATTGTGGTGCAAGGAGAGCTACCCGCGCCATCCTGCGCCAAGACCGCTCATCGGGACCCGGTTCGCACGGCACACCCGGATCCGTCACACCAAACCTCGGCTTGGTCAGGATGACGCACAAACTGCGCCATCGCTCGTTGGTCTTGCCAATGGGACCCTCGCTTCACTATAAACGTAACGAGTTCTAGCGAAGCCAATCCCAAAAGGTATTGCCCGCTTTGTTTTCCTCGCGCCGTGCATTCTTGCGATCGCTCAGCCGCTCTGCCCTTGTGCTTCCATTCCAGGATGTGCTGGCGCTGGCCGTCCCGCCGAGCGGGGGTCGCATCCCCTCAAACCAAGAGGCGACGACATCGCGAATCGGCGCGACTTTTCTCGATGTAGCGGGCGACGCCGGACTCAATGCCAAAACGATTTTCGGCGGAGAGCACAAAAACAAATATCTGCTCGAAACCACCGGCTGCGGAGTCGCGTTCTATGACTACGATCAGGATGGCTGGCTGGATATTTTCCTGGTCAACGGCTGGCGATTGGAAGGTTTTCCCGCGGGGCGGGAGCCGAGTTCCCATTTGTTCAAGAACAATCGCGACGGGACTTTCACTGATGTGACGGCGAAAGCCGGGCTTGTGCACCACGGATGGGGTCAAGGCGTTTGCATCGGCGATTACGATAACGATGGATTTGATGATCTATTCGTCAGCTACTTCGGCAAGAATGTCCTCTATCACAACAACGGCGATGGCACGTTTAACGACGTAACCGATCGCGCCGGCGTAGGTGGTGACGGCAAGCGTTGGAACACCGGCTGCGCTTTTGTCGACTACGATCGAGACGGCAAGCTCGATTTGTTTGTCGCCAATTATATCGACATGGACCTGGCTACGGCGCCGGTTCCCGAGTCGGGACCCTGCCTATACAAGGGCGTTTTGGTCGCATGCGGGCCGCCCGGCCTGAAGGGCGGCAAGAACATTCTTTTCCACAACAACGGAGATGGGACGTTTGCGGATATTTCAGAATCCAGCGGCATTCTGAGCTCCGGCGGAACCTATGGTCTGGGCGTTCTGACGGCTGATTTTGACAATGATGGCTGGCCTGACATTTTTGTCGCCAACGACTCGGCTCCAAGTTCGCTGTACATGAACCGGAGAAACGGAAAGTTCGAAGACACGGCGATCGTGGCAGGATGCGCACTCAGTCCGGACGGCAAGCCACAGGCGGGGATGGGAGTTTCGGCTGCAGACTACGATTTAGATGGCAATCTCGACATCGTGAAAACGAATTTCGCCGGGGACACGCCGTCACTCTATCACAACATCGGCGGCGCGAATTTCGAAGACACAACTTTTTCCGCGGGATTAGGCGCGCATACGAAGTTCCTGGGCTGGGGCTGCGGGTTCTTCGATTTCGACAATGATGGCTGGTCCGATATTCTGATCTGCAACGGTCACGTGTATCCAGAAGTCGAGCAGTTGAGAACCGAAGCCGGATACAAGCAGCAAAAACTGCTTTATCGCAATGCGCGCAACGGAAAGTTCGACGAAGTCACGGAGATGGGTGGTCCGGGAATTACTAAGCCGATCGCCTCGCGGGGCTGCGCGTTCGGCGATTTCGATAACGACGGGGACCTGGACGTGGTCGTGAATGTCGTCAATGACATGCCGCAATTGTTGCGCTGCGACTCAAGTTCGGGAAACAACTGGATCAAGCTGAAGCTGATCGGAACGAAGTCGAATCGTAGTGCGATTGGCGCGCGCGTGATTTGCTCGACTGTTTTTCCCGGTGAGAGCAAAGTGCACACGCAGATCGACGAAGTGCGCAGCGGCGGGAGCTATTTCTCGCAGAGCGACCTGCGTTTGCACTTTGGCGTGGGAAGAGCCGAAAAAGTTGATTCGCTTGAGATTCGCTGGCCAAGCGGACGGGTCGATACATTCAAGAATGCTGCAGCAAACGTGTTGTTGACGATCAAGGAGGGCGGCGGAATTATTCGCAGCGAGAAATTTCCGCCGAAGCGCGGATGACCTCAAGCGCAATCTACTTCACGGTTGCGATTAAGACTCCGAAAGGATCAAGTTGGACTTCATTTAGGGGGAGTTCGGCTTTGTTTTGTTGGGGCGAGGCCAGCAGCACATTGAGAGAATGCCCCGGCACTCCAAAGTCATTCAATTTGAAGCTTACGGTGCGAGGCTCGGCCGTCATGTTCAGCGCTACCAAGACCGATGGTGAGCGGTCCACCCCTTCTCGCAGGTAAGCCAGCACGTTGTCGTCATCTCGATTCACCGCTACATAGGCGCCATAGCGTAATGCGGGCAACTTGCGCCGCAAGGCAATCACATTCTTGTAGAAATTCAGAATGGAATCCGGATCGCGTGATTCTGTCGCGACATTGTAACGGTCCGCAGTCGGTGGGATGGGGAGCCAGGTCCGCGCCGCGGTGCTGAACCCTGCATTGCGGGAACAATCCCACTGCATCGGGGTGCGTTCCCCGTCGCGTCCTTTGTCCTTGGGCCAGCCGGTGCGGCCGACTGGATCTCTTAC
>JASHRE010000798.1 GCA_030037515.1 Candidatus Sulfotelmatobacter sp. | reverse complement strand
CCTGGAGCCAATGCCAGGCGGTTTCGGCTCCCATCGACCAGCTTGTGCTGTCGCACACGATGTGAAAATCACTTTTTCAGGATCGACTAGCTAGCGGCTGCGTCTGGCCATTTAGCGAAGGGTCAGATCCGAATGCATGCCGACAGAAGAATCGCCCTTATGCATCCGCTCTCCCCTCTTGCTGTGGAATAGCGTGATCGAAGTTTCTCGACCAGGCCGGTCCAGAATTCGAGCCGCCTCTGGCAGCGCGGGCAAATTGCCAGATGTCGCGCCCGACCCGTGAGCAGGAGCGTCCGAACATCGAACGCAAATGCACGGATCTCGTCGTCGGCATAGCACGTGAAATCCTTCTCTTCAAATACCGGGCGAGTTGTCTCGTTCCGGCGGAGATCTGTTTGTCTCTTCGCGAGCATTTCCTCGAACTCGATTTGGCGCGTCGGTGCTCTCAGCCATAGGCTGTCGTCCTCAGCCCAAAGGTCTTCGAGAAGCGCGCTCGCATTCAAAGCAACGTAGCGGATCGCGTCCTTTCGGCTATGAAAAGTGGTCTTCTGGTCCACCAACGCCGCCTGCGCGATCCTGGCGAGCCCAAGCACTTCCTCGTCCGCAAAAGACTCGGCGAGGTCACAGAACTCCCGGATCTCCTCCCGGGCGAGATCTGCAAATTCGGAATTCCGATCCGCAAGTGTCGCCACCTCGGAGGTTAACGCCGGCATCTGGATTCTGGTTCCCGGCGGTTCATCCCAGGCAGGATGATTCACCGTGTACATTTCCGGATCGAAGACGTCGAGCAGCGAGCCCTTTTGATCATCTGGTCCGCGAAACCGGTTCAGCAGGTCGAGATACCAGTTCAGCTGCGAAGAAGTGAACTCCCTGGTGGCTGTCCGGAGGGTGTCCTCTCGGTACGCGTCAAAGCTCTCCATCAGGGAGCCTGGCAACTGGATCGCATTCAGTTCTTGAATCATTTGTTCGATGTCCGTGGTTGGGTTGTGCATTTCCTTGTCCGCCTCGACGGATGTTTTCCCACGGAACCCAATCTCTGTCAAACGGACTTTCAGGCGACGGCGCCGGCCTCTCGAAAGTGCCTCAAAATTCGCCGTTTATTTCGAAATTCGACCAAGCAGTTTCCGCGCAACCCAATCTGCGGACGAAGATCCCAGCAGAAGGCTTCGAGGCTGAACCTGCCCTGCCGGACACGCACCCACCGGTTCTTCACAGCGACAATCTCGATCGCCCGCAGCAGGAATACGGGAGCGGGGTTTCCCTCGCCGAACGGCTCAAGTAATGCGAGCTGTTCATCGAAGTGTTTGCCCGCCGTCGCCAGTACCAGTTCCGCATCCTCATGTATCTCGCTGCGGCGTTCCAGCTTGAGCCCTTCCACGAAAGCAGTGAATTCCTTCGTGAGGGCTTCCACTTGGCCGATCGGCATGGTCAATCCGACAGCCTGCGCATGGCCCCCAAACCGTTTGAAGAATCCACGGAAATGATCGAGCGCGTCCGCCAGGTCAAAACCAGCGACGCTCCTGCCCGATCCAACCACCAGACCTGGTTCCGGCGATGGCGCCAGCACAATGCTCGGCACCCCAAAGCGCTCGACACATTTGGCGGCAAGAAGGCCGGCAATGCCTTTGGGACAGGCCTCCCGGTAAAGCACAAGGGCAGACGGAGCCGATTGCGGGATCTCCGCGCACAATCCGCCGAAATGGGTTGCGACAAGCTGCCGCCGTTGCTGGTTGAGTTGATCCAGCCGCTCGACGCTCCTGCGTGCGGCATCCTCATCTTTTGCCGCCTCGAAGACCGACAATGCCCGTGCCGGATGGTCAATCCGGCCGGCGGCATTGATGCGCGGCGCCACGCCGAATGCCAAATCATTCGAATCGGGATTCGCCGGGTTGGCACAGGAAATTCGGAGCAGTTCCCGAAGCCCACAGTTTTCGGCATGGGCGAGCTCGCGCATCCCCAGACGTGCGAGAGTTCGCGTCCCCTTTTGCAGTGGAACACAGTCAGCGATCGATGCGATCGCTGCATACTGGCTCATGGCAGTCTGCAGGCGTTCCACACGTTCGTCCCTCCAGCCGGCTCGCACCGCCAAGGCCATTGCGAAAAGAGCCGCGAGACCAGCGCCGCAGAACTCCTGAGACCAGACGGCGAGTGTATTGACCTGCTCCTGAATGCGGTGATGGTCGATGACGATCACATCGACACCCAGCCGCTGCGCCAGCAAAATCTCCCGCTGAGCATTGATGCCATTGTCCACGGTGACCAGAACGTCGGTGCCGGCCATCGAGAATTGATGGACCGCCGGCGCATTGAGTCCGTAGCCTTCATCTCGGTGCGGCAGATATATGCGCGGCTCGAGACCGAGACTCGCAACGACGATGCGGAGAATGTGCGCCCCGAGCACCCCATCGCAGTCGTAGTCTCCGAAGACAGTGATTCTCTGTTTCTGTCTAACTGCAGCGAGAACACGATCGACAGCCGGCGCCATCCCAGGAATCGAGAAAGGGTCCGGAAGATCGTTCCAGGACGGAGGTTGAATGAAGGAATCGACGTCCTCGATACCCCGTCCGATGAAAACATCGAGCAGCGGCTGGCACAGAAACATGGCCCCTCCTCGTGGCCCACATCGGCCATTGAATTTGCTATCGAATTGAGACTGGGATTTACGCGACGCGCAGATGGTCGCCGCGGTAAACCTCGGCGCCTGGGACAGGAATCTGATTTTGGACAGCGTTCTTGATGGCCTCGTTACTTGGTGCGGCCTCCTGAATTGAGGCTACGAGAACGCGTTTGAGTTCCTCTGGAACACTTTCAATCACGCGTTCCCAGGACGCTCCATCGAGCCTGGCCGCCACTGTCCGATACCGCATTGGCACCTGCGTCTCATCAGGGAACCGTACTGAATCCTGGCTGTTCTTCTGAATCCGCAGAGTGAATTCCCGGCCTTCGATCTTTTTGAGATCGCGGCTTTTGAGGTAGTGCATCACCATGTACTTCGTCTGGGTCGCCTTGCGCTCGCTGCTGCGGGCACGTTCCTGCAAACGATTCGCTTCACTCCGGCAGTACTGGACTCGGGCCTCCATCATTCGGAGGAAGCGCCCAATGCGGTCGGCCTTTTCGCTGTGCGCTTCGCAGAATTGCTGAAAACGGCCCACAAGTTCAGGCGAAGCCTCACCGCGGCTCTCGATCTCCTCTTCGATTTCGTCGAGTAGCATGTCGAGTTCCCGGTCAATTTCGAACAATGAATGATCTTGCGCAAGTGATGACATGAAAATCCTCCTGCATACGCAAAGAAGCCCACGCGGAGAAAGGGCGTGGGCGTCTCAAAGTCTGTCTATTGCTTGTTCAGAATTCAGGATTAGCGCGTCAGCGTTCCCGAAGGGTCGCGTGAAATCGTCGCATTCGAAGGTCCACTTCTCAACCGTGAACTAGGGATGCTCAATCTGCGGGCGAGGCGCCTGTCTCAGTGCGCTATGGCAGAGACATCTGCCGGCGATGGAAGGTGGCCTCCGACTGCTGCAATTGCCTTTGCGCACGGTCCACCTGCTCCGGATCGCATCGAGATAGAAGATCGTTCAGATCTGATTCCTTGGTCAACTTGTGAAACGCCTTTTCCAGCGACAGATAGACGAGGACCGCTTTCTGTTCGTGCAGGAGGTTGTGGATGCTATTGAGAGTTCCTTTGCTCTTGCCATCCCAGAACATTACGCCGCACCGAGCTTCCCGTGCCATTGCCAGATCCTTCTGCGCAAAATAGGAAAAATCCCTCTTGCCGCCCGGATGGGATATCTGATGAATCTGCCAGTTCCCAGCGTTGTTGCGGCAATGATCCATACAAAAGACGACCACATTGCCGTAGCCTCGATCGGCGAAAT
>JASHRE010000797.1 GCA_030037515.1 Candidatus Sulfotelmatobacter sp. | reverse complement strand
CCAGCTTTTGCGCTGCGACGACATTGAACGCGATGGGCGCGTGAACCGCGAAGCTTGCCGGCGGCTCGGGATTGCCTCGGTCGCCGTCATGCCGGTCGTCAACGACCATGAAGTGCTGGGCGTGTTCGAATTGTTTTCCGGCAAAGTGAACGCGTTCGGTGAGCGCGACCTGACGGCTCTGAAGCGGCTCAGCGAGTTGGTCGAAACGGCGGTGAAGCTCGCGCGTGTGGCTGAACAGCTTCCCGAACAATTGCTCAAGGAAGGTTCAGCTGGGGCCGAAACGGCCAGGATTGCCGCTGGAACTCCGGCAACAGACCCCGAAATAGACGATCACATTCTCGAAGTAGAAGCCGAATTGGCAGCCGATGCCTTGCGGCCACTACAGGCTCCGGTCATAGAGCCCGTCGGGACTCAGCCGTCAGCCGTACCCGCAATTGCAAAACGACCGGCGGAGTCACCCGATCCGCCAAAAGCGGCCGCAATCGCCGAAAAGCCCTCCGAGTCAGCTCCCGCTGCGAATCGCCCGCTGCTTTGGTCAATGGCGCTTGATTCTCCGAATTCCGCGGCATCCCAGCCCGACCCGGGCCAGGTGCCGGCAACTCTCAGAAATTTGCGCAAGTGCCAAGCCTGCGGGTTTCCCATTTCACCGGGACGCACCTTGTGCGTGGAGTGCGAAGAAAAGAAATGGCACGGGCAACTGAAAGGCTCGAGCGCCGTTGGTCGGTCTCGAGCCCCTTCTGCAGCAGCGGCGGCGGCGGCACCAGCCCCGGCCGCACAGGCTTCGGTCGCAGAACGTCCGGCGATTCCGGCTCCGAAAAGCTCCGAACCAGTTCCCGCAGCTGCGCGGCAGATCAAGCCAGCGCCGGAAGGGCGAGGGGCAGAGAGCGCAACGACTTCAAAACCACCAACGGAAAATCATGCAAAGGCGCAGAGTCCCAAGTCGCAGCCAGAACTGGTGCTGACGGCTGCCATGGAACCCTCGCAGTCCTGGATTGCCGCCCATAAGTTCGTGCTGCTGACCTTGCTCGGCATCGGCGCCGGAGCTGCCGTGCTTTGGCTGCGCTAGACGCGCGCCTGGCCCGGAATCCCCGAAGAACTTGACAAGGCGGGCAACTCTGCTAAAGTTCCAACATAGTTGCGCAATATGTCGAGTCCCCAGGGTACGCCAATGAAGAATGTCTACGAAGTTTTGCGGCAGAAAGAGATGGAGTTGACCCGTTTGGAAAAGGAAGTGGAAGCTCTGCGCCTGGTTGCTCCGCTGCTTTCCGACGAAAAGGAAATCATGTCGGATATGAAGCCGGCGCTGGCACCGGCCGTCAATGCGCCTTCCACCACCGCGCGGATTCCGGTTCCAACTCCCTCGATACCCGCGCCGCAGCCCGTCCGGGCTGCGGGATGGGAAGATACCGGCAAGCGCTGGCCGTAACCGCTGAATTGTTGCCGAATTCGATTTTCTCTCCGCCAGCCCGGGATACACCCCCGGGCTGACGTGTATAGGTTGCCTCGAGAGCTCATCATCAGGAGACCGCGATGAAAAGCAATTGTCTGCTTCTGGCATTCTTGCTGCTTGGCGCGCTGGCCGCGGCCAAAGACACTCCCATGCAGGGAACGATCGTTTCGGAAAACTCCGTTTCCTGCGGATCACAGGCCGACGGGAAAAAGAAAACGACCGAGCTGATGTGCCAGGAATACATCATTCGCACCGAGTCAACCGATTATCACGTGCGGCAGGAAAAAGAGGCGCACAAGGCTCTGCTGCCGGTAAACGCGGCCGTGGAACTCACGCTGAAAAAAGACAGAATGAAGTTCAAAGTGAACGGGAAAGAATACGAGATGCTGATTGTGTCGGAGTCGGCCGCGCCTTCTACCGCTGCTCCAGCGGCGACGTCGAAGCCTTAGCCGAATTTTGGTGGGGGCGGGTTTGGCTGCCATGCGGAGCGAGCGACGCGCGTCGACCGACGCCCTTTGCGACACCATCATCGCGCGGCGTGGAATCGCTTCCTTCAATCCTTCGTGTTTGCGGATTTTGACCAGCCCACGATCTCCCGCAACACCTTCACGAAAAGATCGACTTCTTCCATGGTGTTGTAATGGACCAGCCCGATCCGCAGGAAGCCTCCGGATTTTTCCACCCCGAGGTGCTCGGTAAGATTGATCGCATAATAGTTTCCATCCCAGGTAAAGAATCCACATTCGCCAAGCCTGGTGGCGAGTTCGGCAGGCGCGTGACCTTCAATTCGGATGGCCAGCGTGCCGCAACGCCGGTCGAAGCGAGTCGGATCGGTGATGCCGTAGATCTTTAGTCCGGAAATCTGACGCAATCCGGCCATGGCGTGTTCCAGTAACGCACGTTCATGCCGATGGATCAGGCGGTAGGCAGCTTCGATGGCCGAACGTCGAGAAACGGCATCCCCGGTTCGACGTCCAATCTCGGCGATGTACTCGACACAGGCCGTGATCCCGGAGATGCATTCGTGATTCAGCGTTCCCCACTCCCAGCGAAACGGAATGGCGTCGGTCAGAGGGCGCACTTTGTAGGGTCGCAGCTCTTTTAGGTGCTTGCGCTTGCCAAAGAGCACGCCCATGTGCGGACCGAAGAACTTATAGGTCGAGCAGACCAGAAAATCGCAATCCAGGTCCGCCACATCGATTAGCCCGTGCGGCGCATAGTGCACGGCGTCGATGAAGGCGAGCGCGCCCACTTTATGGGCGAGGTGCACAATTTTCTTGACGGGATTGATCGTGCCCACGGCGTTGGAGGCGTATCCGACAGCGACAAGCTTGGTTTTGCCATTGATCTTCGACGCCAGATCGTCCATGTCGAGCGTGCAATCCTGGTCGTGAATCTCAGCCCAGCGAACCCTCAGGCCCCTATCTTCGGCCATGGTCAACCAGGGCGAGACGTTCGCGTCGTGATCGAGCCGCGTGACTACGATCTCGTCTCCGGGCTTGAGTTCGCGCCCAATGGCGTGGGAAAACGCGAACGTCAGCGAAGTCATGTTCTGTCCAAAGACGACTTCGTCGGCATCGCAGTGAAAAAAGTCGGCCAGAGCGGCGCGAGCGCCTGCGATCATGGCGTCGGTCCGGCGGCTCGTCGGATAGTTTCCTCCGCTGTTGGCGTTATCGCGGCGCAGGTAGTGGAACATGGCGTCGATTACGCATTGTGGAACCTGCGTCCCTCCTGGTCCGTCGAAGAACACGGCGGGATGGCCGTTCACGGTTTGCGCGAGCGAAGGGAATTGCGCGCGGATGGAGGCAAGGTCGAGCCTAGGAGAAATTTCGGCGGATATCATAAGGAACAGATCATAATATGGCCGGATGCGCGCCGGCACTCTCACAAAAAGCCTTGGCGGTCGCCCCTGCGCTCGGGCTTGTACTGCTGTCTCTCGCTCATTGACTCCCACCGCGCGGCCCACGCCCAGGCAAAACGAGATGCCGTAGATGGGTGAAAGATCCCGTACCGGCAGATGAACCGGAACTTGAGGTGAAAATAGGCGAGGAGCCTGGCCGCAGCATTTTTGGCCAGGAGCGGCTTGTGCACCTGGAGGTGCACGTTGCCGGTCTCCGCGGACCGGATTCAGCGGCCGATAAGCTCGGGGAACTGCCGTGCAGAAGATCGGAACCCGCCTTTGAACCTCATCCCCCTTTCTGTGGCTTTATTTGACCGCCGCTCGCCAAAAATCCGCCAGCATGCCGTACGCGGTTGCGTACAATCCCGGATTTTCCTCGGTGATCGCCAACCCCGGGAAAATGTCCGTCTCAAAACAGATATAGGATGAGGTGCCCGATATCCGCGCCATGGGCTGCGTGCTCAAAACTTTCTCCGGACGCACGCTGGCCTCAACTCCAATCGCCGTTCTTTGCGCGCGGCAGACAAGCTTGAACGGCCACCCATCGCGCTTCGCATTGCGAACCGCGCTCGGCGTGAGATCACGAATGCCTTCGCGCTCGATCTGATCGAGGCGGATTGGAACGTCCATGCGAACCGTGACCAAAGCCGCGGTCTTCACGGCGGCATCCCATCCATCGATGTCGTGACTGGCGTCAGTCTCAGCCACTCCCAGCCCTTGCGCTTTTCTGAGCGCTGCATCGAAGCTGAGGCCGTTCTCCATCTCGCCGAGAATGACGTTGGTGGTGGAATTCAAAATTCCATGAAACCCCTGCAGATGGATTGCGGGCAGTTGATCGAACAAGGAAAAAATCGGCACGCCATCCATCACAGTTGATTCGAACAGAAATCGGCTGCCGCGCTTTGCCGCCAGATCACGCAGTTCGCGGTAGGCATGAAGGATTGGGCCCTTATTCGCGGTGATGGCGTGGGCTCCGTGCTCAAGCGCTGCGCGGATGTGATCGATCGCAGGCTGTCCGGATTCGAGGTTCAGCGATGTGGCTTCAAACAGCACGTCGGCATGGGCGGCGGCGAGCCAGGAGCGGACATCGGAGTGTGGCGCGGACAGTCCTGTCCGCCAAACGTCGGGCAGAGCAACGGGATGCCGGGTTAGCCGTCCCCAATCCAGTCCGCCCGCATTGGCGATCCATCCCAGGCGGCGCGAGGCGATGCCGGTGACGCGAAACGAGACGCCGTGCCGCTCTCCCAGTTCCGACGCGCGATCTTGGAGCAGGCGCACGAGTGTGCGATTGACGTTGCCGAAGCCGAGAAAACAGAGATTGAAGGTGCGAATCGGTTACCTCGAACCGGTGCTGAAGCCTGAATCAGAGGTCACTGTGAGCTGCCCTGAAGCACCGCTCTGATCGGAGGGCCGCCGGACAGGCGAAGGCGACTGTCCCCATCATCTATCCCATGACCGTGGTGTGCTCCGGCCGAATCTTGTAGAGCACGCGCACTTCGCCGGGCTGGGCGTAAGGATACTTATCCACCCCGAGATACTTCTTCGCCATCTTGTTGATGTGCTCCGCGGCGCCCTCTTCGGTGATTTCCACGACCCGGCCCCGAATTTCAAGATAGCGATAAGGATTTTCGGGATCGACGATGGCCATCGCCACGCGCGGGTCGCGACGCACATTCCGATCCTTCTGGCGTCCGCGCGCGGAGTTGAAAATGACGTGTGCGCCGTCGTAGTCGCACCACACCGGCGTGACCTGCGGGGTGCCATCGGGCATCAGAGTGGCCAGGCTTGCGAAGGCTCGCTTTTGAAACAGATCGAGGTATTTCTCAGGGATAACTTGCGGCATGAGATCCTCCGCGTTCGAGGTTGCCTTTGCATTATAGACTTGACTCAAATTCTGTGGGACGCCGCATTTTCTCTACATCGCGGATGATCTCGTGCGCACCACGGTCCAATTCACGAAAGCTATAGCAACGGTCGACAGAAGGATGAGCGACTTGCTGAAGTCGGCGCCCGTCACCAGAACCAGGCAGATCGCGACGCCCACACTCGCGCAAACAGGTCCGGCGGGAATCCGAAACCACGCCGATTGCGCTTGCCGGTGGCGCAGCACCGGTACAGCGACGCAGATGGCGGCGTAATAGAACAATCGGGAGACGGCGGAAAGCGTGACATTCCAGGTGAAACCGCCGGCCATAGCGAGGCTCCAAGTAAGGAACGCGAAGACGAGAATCGCCAGGTGCGGCGTTTTGAAATCAGGATGTACGGAACCGAAAAGCCGCGGGAAGTCGCGCTGCTCCGCCAGAGCGAAGATCTGACGCGGCGCTGTAAGAAGGTTGGCGCTGAGATATCCATAAACCGAAACTAGCGCGCCCATGGCAACCAGCGTCGCGCCGCCGCGTCCCAGAACGACGCGAGCGGCATCGGCCAGGGGACGCTCGCTTGGCATCGCCGCGGGCACCGTGCCGACAACCACGAACTGAATGATCACATAAATCAAGGTGACCACCGCAAGAGCGAGGAAGAGGGCGAAAGCCGCGTCGCGTTTGGGATTCTTCGCCTCGCCCATTGGGTTCAACGCGGCCTCGTGCCCTCCGTAGGCGAAAAATAGCAGCAAGAGCGCGCTTCTCCAGGAATGCACGCCAATCGATGGCGTCGGTTGCGCCACCGCGGCATGCGTCACCAGATAAATTCCACCCACGATGCAGACCAAAATCAGTGGCGCGAGTTTTGCGATCACAAACGCGTTGCTGACCAGCGTTCCGCCCCTGACTCCGCGATAATTCACCAGCGTCAGTATTCCAAGCAATGCCGTGATCACACAGAAACGCACCAGCGGCTGGGGGGCTCGCGGCCAGAACTCACCGAGGTAAATCACGAGCAGGTTGGCGTTGGCGGCACAAGCGGTGAAGCGGCTGAGCATGGTCATCCACCCCACCTGCAAGCCAACGAAACGTCCGAGGGACTCTCGCGCATAGAGATAAGTGCCGCCGGTTTCGCTGAACTGTGAGGCAACTTCGGCATAACAGGCAACAATGACCGCCATGGCCAAACCGGCAACAATGACGGCCAGTGGGCTCCAACGTCCGAGCAGGTCGGCCACTTCGGAGGGCAGCCCGAAAATTCCGCTGCCCAGGATGGAGTTGATGGTCAGCGCGGCCAGGCTCCATCGGCCAATCACGCGTACCAGTCCTTCCTCGCCCACGGCCTGAACCTTCGTTTCAGTCACGGCGGATTTGTACCACAAACGCAGCGCAGTCTTTCCGAACAAACGGCGTACTGAAGGTTGTCGTCCGAACGGAACTGGCCGGATGAACGATTTCGAGGGCCTTTGGGCCGCGGGGAAATCGAGCGGAAAGCCGTGTGGCTCAAGGCTTTTGCGCTCATGACGATGGTCGCGACCAAAGTAATTGCGGAATTACCAAAGCGCATGCCCGTGGGACATCTATTCCCTTTCACCTGCCGATGAGATGTTGAGGAAGCGAAACCATGCCGCGAGAAGATATGAACGACCTGCATCTGCGCATCGCGCGTGTCACCGAAGACCTGCGCACCATCCAGCAGGAACTCAATTGTGCTGCCATGCAGGCGCCCAACGATCCGGAGCTGATGGAAGCTCTGAATTCGCTTTCCGAGACTGAGCCGATCGAGACGCTGCGGCTGGCTCTCGATCAGATGCGGCATTTTCTCTGGTTTTATGCGCAGGTGATGAACAACGAACCGGAACTCGGGGATCAGCTGCGATCGTCCGCGGCGGCAAAAACTGAAACCGAGGAGGCTTCGAAAACGGGAGGCTCGTTTCTCGACAAGCTCTCGCGCGTGGATGAACTGATGCTGCTGCGCCACCTGGCCGACTGGAAGCTGCGCAAACCGAACTAGGGTTGAGACTCCCGCCCACCCACGAACGCTTTCAGAACCTCACCGTTCGAGTTGAGCACGACGAAGTTGGCTCGAGCCCCCGGAACAAGAGTTCCGTAATCCTTCATCGTGCCGACCGCTCGTGCCGCGTTCAAAGTGGCGGCGCGAACCGCATCTCGCAAGGTCCAGTTCGAAAATTGCGTGACATTACGCACGGCTCGATCCATGGTTAACACGCTGCCGGCCAGGCTTCCCCCCGACGTGCACCTGCCGTCCTTCACCTCCACCTCGATCGGACCGAGCTGATACTGCCCGTCCGGCATTCCGGTCGCCGAAATCGCGTCAGTGATCAAAACGGCGCGTTCGGTTCCCTTGGCCCGCAGAAAAATCTGAACGACGGCGGGCGACAAGTGAATGCCGTCAGCAACAATGTCGGCACTCAAAGTGTTGTCAGTCAGCACTTCTCCCAAAATCCCCGGATCGCGATGATCCAGCGGACGCATGGCGTTAAACGTGTGAGTCGCATGCCGTGCGCCCGCTCGCACCGCCTGCTGCGCAATCGGCATTTCGGCGTCCGAGTGTCCGATGCTGACGCACACTTTTCGCCGCGCCGCTTCCGCAATCACTTCCAATGCGCCGGGGAGTTCAGGGGCAATCGTCATCATGCGCACCTGGCCGCGGGCCGCCTGCCATAGACGGTCGAAGATTGCAACCGTGGGAGCGACAAGATTTTCCGGCGGATGCACCCCACGTCTTTTGTGACTCAAGAACGGACCTTCCAGATGAATACCCACGGCCTTCGCCGTCGCAGGATGCCCGTTTTGCTCGGACTCAATCGCGTCCGCCAGACGCTCCAGCGCCGCACAAGTTGCGTCCATGGGAGCAGCAACGGTGGTCGGGAAATATCCGGTCACGCCATGGGACGCGAGAAACTTGCCCAACCGCGGCATTTCCGATGCCGGAGCTCGCATCGCATCTACTCCCGCCCCTCCGTGAATATGGATGTCGAGAAAGCCGGGCGCCAGAACGGCGTCGCCAAAGTTAACCACCTTTGCGTCCGCCGGGATCTCCGCCTCCTCTTGTTGCCAGACTCGGCTGATGCGTCCGTCTTCAACAGAAATAAACGCATTCTCAAGTTCCTCGCTGGGGGTGTAAACGTGTTGCGCCGCGAATATCGTCTTCATGAGGGTGCTTTGCTGAAAAAGCTTATCCTAGTCGTCAGTTTCGTTCCGCACAACCGCCGGCAACCGATAAATGGAATGCAACTGGCGCACGGCCACGATGAGCGCCGGTCCAGCCGCGGAAATGGGTGTGGTAGTGGGCACCGCCGGATAGATGTCGCCCGAACCGGTCCGCGGCGGAGCCGTCGATGCTCGCACCGACGTTTTCAGTTTCGGCACCGTCTTGTGTGCAACGCCGACCGGACAGCGTGCGTTCAAATCCGACACCACGGCCGACACCATGGCCGGGATCCTGAACGGCGATCCGCCGCCGTTGCTTGCGTCCGCACACCAAATCCCGGCGGTCGCTCGACAGCGCCGCTCGTCATAGCCTGCAAATAGCGCCCGAGCCGCGCTTCAAGTCGGCGCGCGATCTGGCGTTCGATCTTGAATCACTATCGACCCTCACCGGCTCCGCCGGCGTTGCGGCACGAAAATCGAAACCGCTCGGAAAATGGTTGCACACAGCGGCCGGCGCAGTTGCGCTGATCGTGCGGGCGATCGATTGGCGATTGGTTGAGCCATCTCGGTCCGCCGTGGGCTCGCGAATCCACCGGCTGACCTATCGTCGCGGCCTGCCCGACAGTCCCCGTTTCACGCCCGACGGGTCCCCGGCGCGCTGGCGCCGAGCAGCGACATCACCGGCGCTCCCAAGCCTGAGATCGAGAACATCGTGGCTGCCGACGGCACGCCCGACGGCTCGGCCTTGCGATTGTTCGTTGCCGATCTCTACACGGTCAATGGTGCGCGATGACGGCCTGCAAGGAATAAACACCGCGCAACGTGATCATTTGTAGATGGCGCGTCATCTGGGGCGACTTCGCGGAAATCATACACCACCAACCGCAATTCACAGATTTTTCGCGTCGTTACAGCAAAAACCCGATAGCCAAACACCTCCACGAAGGACGAGCCTTTAAAAATCCCATTAGGAGGTAGGAATGCCCTCCCGTCCAGCCCCCTTTCCTGTCAAGAAGTCCTCCGCCGCATCGCCCGTAAAAGAAGTTCACATTGTTTGGCTCACCGCCGGTCTCAGTTGCGACGGCGACAGCGTCTCCGTCACCAATGCCGAGCAGCCGAGCATAGAAGACGTTATCCTCGGCGCAATTCCCGGGCTTCCGAAAGTTTATCTGCACAATCCGGTGCTCGACTATGACGTGGGGGAAGGCTTCATGAAGTACTTCTACCAGGCAGAGCGAGGCGAGCTTGATCCCTTCGTCCTGGTCGTAGAGGGTTCCATCCCAAACGAGAACATCAAGAGCGAGGGCTATTGGGCAGCGCAGGGCACGGACCACAAGACGGGCCAGCCGATTACCACGTGTGAATGGATCGATCGCCTCGCGCCGAAGGCGTTGGCCGTTGTTGCCGCCGGCACATGCGCCACGTATGGCGGCATTCACGCGATGGCCGGCAATCCCACCGGCTGCATGGGTCTCGCCGATTATCTGGGATGGAATTGGCGGTCGAAGGCCGGCCTGCCGATCGTCAACGTGCCGGGATGTCCGGTGCAGCCCGACAACTTCATGGAGACAATCACTTATCTGCTCTTCCAGGTTGCCGGCATGGCGCCCCTGATCCCGCTCGATGACAAGCTGCGTCCCACGTGGCTGTTCGGCAAGACGGTACACGAAGGTTGCGACCGCGCCGCCTACTACGAGCAGGACGATTTCGGGATTGAGTACGGCACTCCGAAATGTCTGGTGAAGATAGGCTGCTGGGGGCCGGTCGTCAATTGCAACGTGACCAAGCGCGGCTGGATGCGCGGCATCGGCGGTTGTCCCAACGTGGGCGGCATTTGCATCGGCTGCACCATGCCCGGCTTCCCCGACATGTTCATGCCTTTCATGGACGAGCCTTCGGGTGCGCGCTTCTCCACTGCAGCACTCACCATGTACGGGAAAATGATCCGCGCCCTGCGCGCTATTACCAACCGCACCGTGAACGGCGAACCGGAGTGGCGCCGTCCCGGCCGCGAACTGATCACAGGTTATCAGCCCAGGGCCGGCGCTTATCGATCACAATCCGGCCTGAGAGCCGCCTGACAGGGAGGATACCGAGATGGGAACGACGGCTGAACCGATCACCGAAAGTCGCGCCAAAAAACGGAACTTGGTCGAGATGAGCTGGGATCCGGTCACTCGCATCGTCGGCAGCCTCGGCATCTTCACCAAAATTGATTTCGATAATAAGCAAGTGGCCGAGTGTTACAGCACTTCTTCGATCTTTCGCGGATACAGCATATTCATGAAAGGCAAGGATCCGCGGGACGCGCACTTCATCACCAGCCGTATCTGCGGAATCTGCGGAGACAACCACGCAACCTGCGCTTGTTACGCGCAGAACATGGCCTTCGGCGTGAAGCCGCCGAATCTCGGCGAATGGATCGTCAATCTCGGCGAGGCCGCCGAGTACATGTTCGATCACAATATTTTTCAGGACAATTTGGTCGGCGTGGATTTCTGCGAGCAGATGGTCAAGGAAACCAACCCCGGACTCTGGACGAAAGCGCAACACAAGAAAGCTCCCAACGCCGACAAGCACGGATTCCGGACCATTGCCGACATCATGACGGCGTTGAATCCGTTCACCGGCAGTTTTTATCGCGAGACTCTCGAAATGAGCCGCATGACGCGGGAGATGTTCTGCCTGATGGAAGGCCGGCACGTGCATCCGTCGACGTTATATCCCGGCGGTGTGGGAACCGTCGCCACTCCACAGCTATTCACCGATTACCTGGTGCGTTTGACCAAGTACATCGAATTCATGAAACGCTGTGTGCCTCTGCACGACGATTTGTTCGATTTTTGGTATGAAGCCCTCCCCGGCTACGAAAAAGTTGGACAGCGGCGCATTCTGATGGGCTGCTGGGGTTCGTTCAACAACCCCGATGTTTGTGACTATCGCTACGAAACGATGTCGGATTGGGGTCGCGCCATGTTCGTCACGCCCGGCATCGTGGTCGACGGACAGCTCGTCACGAACGATCTGATGGACATCAATCTCGGCCTGCGCATCCTGCTCGGCAGTTCGTACTACGACGATTGGGAAAATGAAGAAACATTTGTTCGCACCGATCCCCTCGGAAACCGCATCGACAAGCGCCATCCGTGGAACCAGACCACGATCCCACGTCCGCAGAGGCGCGACTTCCAGGGGAACTACACCTGGGTCATGTCTCCGCGCTGGCTCGACAAGCGCACCGGTGATCATCTCGCTCTCGACACCGGTGGAGGCCCGATTGCGCGGCTGTGGTCCACGGCACTCTCGGGATTGGTCGACATCGGCTACATCAAGGCCACCGGCAGCAGCGTGATCATCAATTTCCCGAAGACGGCGACTCTTCCGGAAACTGGTTTTGAGTGGAAAATTCCGAAATGGAGCAATGCTATCGAGCGCGACCGCGCGCGAACTTATTTCCAAGCGTACGCCGCCGCAGCCGGTCTTTTCTTCTGCGAAAAAGCCATGGAAGAGTTGCTGGCCGGACGATCGAAAACATGGGCTCCGTTCAAAGTGCCGAAAGAAGCGATCTCTTGTGGATTCCACGAAGCGGTGCGGGGAGTGCTTTCCCATCATGTTGTGATCCGCGACGGCAAGATCGCAAATTACCATCCCTACCCGCCGACGTGTTGGAACGCCAATCCACGCGACATCTACGGCACGCCGGGGCCCTACGAGGACGCGGTGCAGAACACGCCGATCTTCGAAGAGAACGGGCCAGACAAGTTCAAGGGCATCGACATCATGCGGGCAGTGCGCAGCTTCGATCCGTGTCTGCCTTGCGGCGTTCACATGTTCCTGGGAAATGGCAAAGTCCTCGAGACGCACCATTCGCCCATGTTCGGCGTCAACGGATAACTTTCCCCGTGATCGACAAATGAGCGCTCATGGACAATAACGATTTCCAGGCCCATACCCAGCAGGTGGAAAGGTTGGTGCAGCGTGTGAACGCGCTGGCCGATGAGAGAGCGCGCGCGACAGCACTCGAACTTCTGCAGGCGGTGATGGATCTCCACGGCGCCGCGATGTCGCGGGTGGTCGAATTGCTCTCCGGGAGCGAAGCCTATCGCGCGTCGCTCTCGAAACTCGCAACCGATCCGCTGGTCTGCGGTGTGCTCGTTCTGTACGGAGTTCATCCCCTGGCGCTCCCCGAGCGCATAGCGCAAGCGATCGATAAGCTTCGGCCGCAATTCGACAAGCATGGTGCGAGCGTCGAACTTCTAGAGGTCGCAGACGGTGCGGTGCGCGTGAAGGTGCAAACTCGCGCGCACGGATTGGCCGCTTCGCCCGAAAGGATCCGACAAGCGGTGGAACAGTGCGTTCTGGAGGCCGCGCCCGAGGTGACGCGCGTGAGCATCGAAGGCCTCGCGCCGTCTGGTTTTGTTCCGCTGAATCAGCTTCAAACCGTGACAAAGGAAAAAGCGTATGAAGAATCCCCGGCCTGACATCGATGCCCATACTCCTGGAACGAAGCGGGGAGAAGAGTGGGCGTACAAGGGAAACAAAGAGCCCGGCCGCGAAGGCGAGGGACGAACCTCGCGCGACGCCACCGGCATCAACGCCGACCGCCGGGCTCCCATTGATCCTCGCATGCCGAATCTGCCGCCTCCGTAGGAAATGGGCATGAACGCCGTCATCGATCGCTCCAAGTGCGGATCCTTCGCGTCGGTGCAGCAGTTCGTGCGGCAGCCGCGGCGACGCGAACGCGATGAAGGCGCGTGTGAGTTATGCGCAGCCAAGGTTGGAGCGGAGCACCAGCATTTGCTTGAGGTTGAGAACGGTCGCATTCTCTGCGCCTGCGATTCGTGCACGATTCTTTTTGTCGATGAAAGCCGGCAGCGTTATCGTCGCATCCCGCGCGATGTTGATGGCGTTGATTTTTCGATGGACGATGTGGAATGGGACGGTCTTCAGATTCCGATCCAACTCGCCTTTTTCGTTTATGTGAGCAAGGCGCGGCGAACGGTGGCGTTTTATCCAAGTCCGGGCGGAGCCTTGGAATCGTCGCTCGATCTGGCGGATTGGGATGCGATCGCCGCGCGCAATCCGATTCTCCGGCAATTTGCGCCAGATGTTGAGGCGTTATTAGTCAATCGACTTTCAGATGTTCCTCGCTGTTACCGCGCTCCGCTTGATCAATGCTATCGTCTGGTCGGAATAATACGCATGCATTGGCACGGATTTTCCGGCGGTGACGAAGTCTGGAAGCGCATCGACCAATTTTTCCGCCACCTCGACGAAGCATCGGGAGTGCGGCGTGCCTGATTTGCAATTCAAGGTCGAGGATGTTCTGCCTGCCGGCCACGCGGCGACTCCGCTGCTGAACTGCAAACTTCGTATCACCAACTCGGAATCCCAGCCGATTCATTCCATCGCGCTGCGCGTACAGACTCAGATCGAACCGGTGCGCCGCCGTTACACTCCCACCGAACGAGAACACTTGAAAGAACTCTTTGGCCAACCGGAGCAGTGGAGCAAATCGCTGAGACCTCTACTGTGGATGAACGCGAATTTGAACGTTCCTGGATTCACCGACAGTGTAGTCGTCGACCTTCCTCTTCTCTGCACGTTCGATTTCAATGTCGCCATGACGAAATACATTTACGGTCTCGAATCGGGCGACCTCCCCGTATCGTTTCTGTTCAGCGGAACAATCTTTCACCCCGGCAGCGTGGGACTCCAGATCGCACAGATTCCCTGGGATCGCGAAGCCCGCTATCAACTTCCAGTTCAAGTCTGGAAGGAATTGATGAATCTCCACTATTCGAATTCTGCGTGGCTGTGTCTGCCGCGCGATATTTTCGACCAGCTCTATGACTTCAAGTCGCGACACGGGATTCCGAGCTGGGAGCAGGCATTTGAGCGTTTGCTGGGCGTGACGGCGGGCGCGAAGTCATGAATCGCGAGCTCGCCCGCAAAGTCGCTGACAGCGTGCTCTACGAAGGCTACATGCTCTATCCCTATCGTCCATCGGCGATCCAGAATCGGCAGCGATGGACCTTTGGCGTTCTTTATCCGCCGGCGTACGCCGAAGTCATCACCGGCACGGAGCATTCGCGCATGCACAGCGAGTGTCTCGTGCAAGGCGGATCGATTGCGCGGGCGGGGATTCAGATCGAGCTTCGCTTCTTGCATCTGAGTGCCAGGCAAGTCTTTCGACAGATACAAGGGGCTTTTGAAGCGGTGCCGTCGCTAGCGATCGACGGCCGGTTGGCACAAAGCTGGGATGAAGGCAAAAAATGTTCCGTGGTCTTCGAATTTCCGCTGAGTGCGGGAGTTCGGAAGTTTGACTTCGGCTGCGCCGAAAAAAAACATGAGGAACCATTGTGCGATTCTGCGGGAGACGCGGTCGGGAAAGTTTGTTGCGTGCAGGAACAAGTGCAGGGAACTCTCTCAGCCGCGGCGCAAGAAATTGGCGCAGACGTTCGGAGGCTGAGCATCGATGTGGAAAATCGAACGCGGCTCCCCGGGAACGCGGACGATCGTACGACGGTCTTGCTGCGCTCCCTGCTTTCTGCGCAGCTGATTCTCTCAGCCAGGGACGCGCGGTTCGTTTCCCTTCTCGATCCGCCCGAAGATCTGAAACAGGCCGCCGCCGGTTGCCACAATGTCGGAAATTTTCCGGTCTCGCTCGGTTCGCCGGGAGAACATGAAATGATGCTCTGCTCGCCGATTCTGCTTTACGACTATCCGCAGGTTGCGCCCGAAAGTGCGGGCGATTTTTACGACGCTACCGAAATGGACGAAATGCTCACGCTGCGGGTTATGAATCTTACCGACGATGAAAAAACTGAGCTCCGCCATGCAGGCGGGCAATTGCGCAATCTCTTGGAACGTACGGAATCCACCGCGCGCGAACAGTTGATGCGCACGCATGGAGCAGTTCGCGAGCTACGGGAAGTAACCCAAGCCGTCAGCGAGAAAAGAAAATGAATTGGAATCCACAGGCCGAGGCAGCGCAGGTCGAAAGCATTACGGTGTTTGGCGTAACCCTCAAACCGGGACACCGCGTCCGCATCCGGCCGCAGAAGAGCGCCGATATCCTCGATCTGGCGCTCAAGGGCAAAGTCGCCGTGGTCGAAGCGATCGAACGCGACTTCGACGATCAATTGCACGTTGCGGTCGTCCTCGAAGACGATCCAGGCCGCGACCTGGGCATGTTGCGGCAACCGGGGCATCGCTTCTTTTTTTCTCCGACAGAAATCGAGCCACTGTGCGAGGTCTCCCATGAAGGATAGAGTGCTCGTGGCGGGAATCGGCAACATCTTTCTGGGCGATGACGCGTTCGGAGTCGAGGTTGTGCATCGTCTCCAGCAGCGAAGATTGCCGGAACATGCCACGGTCAAGGATTTCGGCGTCCGAAGCTACGATCTGGCGTACGCGCTGATGGAAAATTGGGATCTGGTTATCCTCGTCGATGCGCTTCCCCGTGGCGGCAAACCAGGAACGCTCTACACGATGGAACCGGATACCGCGTTTGGGGAGACCGCAAA